>CAIYKV010000085.1 GCA_903926855.1 uncultured Bacteroidota bacterium
GCATCAGCCAAAGCACCTGTAGGAGTTCCACCTGCATTGGGTGCCATACTTTCCCAGAAAAAACTATGGTTCCAGTGACCGCCGCCATTATTGCGAACTGCCGGACTAATAGTACCTGCTACAGCTACCAGTTGCTCCAAAGATTTTCCTTCATTGGGTGTTCCGGCAACGGCTTTATTCAGGTTGTCAACATACGCCTGGTGATGTTTATCGTGGTGTATGTGCATAGTAGTTGTGTCGATATGCGGCTCTAGTGCTTCGTAAGCATAAGGAAGAGGTGCTAAAGTAAATGACATGATTGTATGGTTTAAGGTGAATTGTTTTGTACAAATTTACTGCTGTTGGGGGTATAAAGAGGGGGATGTAAAATTTGTTTCTGAAATCGTAAGGAGGGAGAATGGCTGAATTGATTTATTGCTGAATGGTTATATTGTTTTCTTTCATGGATATATTTATGAATAGCAACACACTATATGGGTTGGATTATCATAAAACCATTTGACCATTTAGCAATTTGACCAGTAAACAATGTAAGATTATAGTCTGCATTTGTAAAATAAAGCCATCCTTTTATTTCCTCTTCCCTTTAAAGAAAGACCGCATCAATTGGGCACATTCATCCTGTAAAACACCTTTTACCAGTTCTGTTTTGGGGTGAAATGGCCAGTTTTCGCCGGTGATATGTTTGAAGCCGTTCTTTTCATCAGAAGCGCCATATACAATTCGGCTTAGTTTGCCCCAATATAAGGCACCGCAGCACATAAGACAGGGTTCTACCGTTACATACAGGGTGGCTTCAGGTAAATATTTGGTGCCCAGGGAGCTGTAGGCAGAGGTTAGGGCAAGAATTTCGGCATGCGCGGTAGAATCATTTAATAATTCAACCTGGTTATGGCCACGGGCGATGATATGATTATTGATTACGATTACGGCACCCACAGGAACTTCATCTTTCTCAAAAGCAATCACCGCTTCTTTGAGCGCTTGCTGCATGAAATACTCATCATCGAATTCGATCATAGGATAAAAATACGGAAGCTTACCGGGAGAGAAATTTTATTTGGCGGGGAAGTTCAGCAAATTTGAAGCATTTTCTCTTCGGTGAAAATCATGGCCACAAAAAAACCACAGATTCTCGGGTAATTTTAGAGAATCTGTGGTGATATCCTTTCAAACAAACAACTATAATTTCTGGATCATAATATTTTTAAACCAAACATCATTCCCATGATTCTGTAAAGCAAAATGTCCCTTGAATACAGTGCCAAAATCTTCCATTTTTTTAAACTTACTTCCTGCAATCATTTGTTTCCAGTTATCATCACCATAATTTGTTGAAACAACCGTAACGCCATTTAATATCAGGTCCAGCTTTCCTTTGTTACTGATAATTTCAGCTGTATTCCATTCGCCAACTGGTTTTACAACTCCTTCGGTTCCGGCAATCAGATCATATAAGTTGCCGGCACGGTGTTTAATAATCTTTCCATCGCTATGGCCATCATTATCCAGTACCTGCATTTCCGGACCGGTATAATAGGTTTCTTTATACTTAACACTATCTTCCTGTACCCAGAAAAGAATGCCACTGTTTCCTTTGGGAGAGATTTTCCAATCAATCTTAAAATGAAAATTTTCATACTCATTATCGCTGATCAGGTCATTGGAGCGGCCCTTCAACATGCCCTCATGATTTGAACCATTCAGGAAAATAGCACCGTCTTCCACTTTTACATTTGGGGTTACGGGTCTGTTACCGTAAGTGTGCCAACCTTTCAGTGTTTTTCCGTCGAAGAGAGAAATCCATTTTTTGGCTTTCACAATAGACGGTGTGGGTGTATTGACAGCATGTTTGGTAGGTGTTGAGGCAAGCAACACGGTAGCCAGGATGGATCCTGCGATAAATGATTGCATAGTTGTTTATTTATTTCTGAGTAATAAAACATATTTAACCATTTGCTTCGCATCTGCTTCACTCAATGTAGCATGGGGAGTCATAGGTACGGCACTCCAAACACCGGAACCACCCTTGATTACTTTTGAAGCGAGTAAAGCAATGTTCTCATCCGTTGCTTCGTATTTTTTAGCTACATCTTTATAGGCTGGCCCAATCAGTTTCTCATTTACTTTATGACAGGTAAGGCAATCGGATTTGGCAATCAATTCCAGTCCTTTCTGGTAATCAGGATTAGCGCTTAAATCCGTTCCTACTGTTGCAGGAGCAGGGGCTGGAGCGGCTGCTTTGTCATTGTTGTTACCACAGGCAGTCATAATAGCCAGTAAGGCGATAATAATAGAATACTTTTTCAAAACGATTTTAGTTTTATTAGTTAGAGATTAAAGGTATCACTGAATTCCTAAAATTGCCCGATTAAAATTTTCATCTGAACCGGTACCCGCAAAATCATCAAATGCTTTTTCGGTTACTTTAATAATATGTTGTTTAATAAATGGTGCTCCTTCTGCTGCTCCTGTTTCGGGATGTTTAATAGCGCATTCCCATTCCATTACAGCCCAGCCTTTATAATCATAAGCAGCCAGCTTACTAAAAATGGATTTAAAATCTACCTGTCCATCACCCAGTGAACGGAATCGCCCTGCCCTGTCTACCCAGTTTTGATAGCCACCATATACCCCTTGTTTGCCGGTTGGGTTAAACTCTGCATCTTTTACATGGAACATTTTTATGCGTTCGTGGTAATAATCTATGTATGAAAGATAATCCAGACATTGTAAAACAAAATGCGATGGATCGTATAACAAACAGGCTCGCGTATGGTTGTTTACTTTTTCCAGGAACATTTCATAAGTAACTCCATCATGCAGGTCTTCTCCGGGATGTATTTCATAACAAAGATCTACGCCCACTTCATCAAATGCGTTTAATATGGGCATCCAGCGTTTCCCCAATTCTGTAAATCCGGTTTCTACCAAACCAGCCGGTCTTTGTGGCCAGGGATACACCGTATGCCATAACAAAGCACCGCTGAAAGTAGCATGTGCATTCAGTCCCAGGTTTTTGGAAGCCAATGCCGCATATTTTAATTGCTGCACTGCCCATTCTGTTCTTGCTTTCGGATTATTGCGCAGATTTTCTGGAGCAAAACCATCAAACAAAACATCATAAGCAGGTTTTACTGCTACAAGCTGTCCCTGTAAATGGGTAGATAATTCTGTGATCTCCATACCTGCTGCCTGAACGATTCCTTTTATTTCATCAGCATAAGTTTTGCTTTCTGCTGCTTTCTGCAGATCAATGCACCGACTATCCCAGGTAGGAATTTGTACGCCTGTAAAACCTAATGAGGCGGCCCATTTGCAAATGGAACCCAGGGAATTGAATGGGGCGGTATCTCCCATAAACTGGGCGAGGAAAATGCCAGGTCCTTTTATTGTTGTCATGATAATAGAATTTTAAAATATTGTAACACGTCATTGGTCATCGGAAATGCCGAAAGGTAGTGAGTATTTTTAAACGACGAATGGTGTCCACTTTTGATTTGAAGCTGCTGAATTCACAACATTATCTATAAATGCCATACCTCTTACACCGTCGTCAAATGATGGAAAATCAAGTGCTTCTTTGGATGGAGTTTTTCCATCAATACGTGCGCCGAGTGTTAAAGCAAAATTGCGATAGATATTGCCAAACGCTTCCAGGTAGCCCTCAGGGTGACCACCGGGTGTTCTACAATTATGGGTAGCAAAACTGGATAAACGATCGCCGTAATTTGCACCGGCACGAAGTATCTGCGTGGGTTTGTCTAACCATTTAACCAATAAAGTATTCGGCTCCTGTTGTGCCCATTCCAGTCCGCCTTTTTCACCGTAAACACGGATTTTTAAAGCATTCTCTTCCCCCGCAGCCACCTGCGATGCCATGAGAACACCGGCAGCTCCATTATCAAATTTTAGCAGCACATTACCATCATCATCCAATGATCGCCCTTCTACCATAATATTCAGATCGGCACAAAGCTGTGTGATGCGGGCACCGCTGATATATTCAGCAAGATGGGCAGCATGGGTACCGATATCCCCCATACAACCGCTTTTACCGGATCTTTTAGGATCGGTTCTCCAGGCAGCTTGTTTGTTTCCTTCCCTTTCACTCAGTTGACTTAACCAACCTTGTGGATATTCCACCCAAACTTTTCTAATCTTACCAAACACGCCATCCGCTACCATGGCTTTGGCTTGTTTTACCATGGGATAGCCAGAATAGGTATGTGTGAGGCAAAGAATCAGGCCGGTTTCTTCTGCTTTCTTTTTTAATAGTTTAGCCTCTTCAAGGGTAAAAGTCATGGGCTTTTCTATCACCACATGAAAACCATTTTCCAATGCCATCATAGCCGGAGCAAAATGCGCAAAATTGGGTGTAACAATGGTTAGAAAATCCATCCGAACATCCGCTGGCAGTTTCGCCTCCTTTTCAATCATTTCTTCATATGTAAGATAGGTTCGGGAAGCAGGCAGAAAAAGCATTTCGCCCGATTCTTTAGCAATCTCCGGATTAATACTTAGGGCACCACAGGCCAGTTCTATAAGTCCGTCCATATTGGCAGCAATCCGATGTACGGCACCAATAAAGGCATCTTTGCCCCCGCCCACCATACCCATTCTGAGTTTTCGATTCATGATGATACTTTTTATAACGTTGATAGAAGTTTTGTAAGATACCCCAAACTATACCTATTTGTAAAACTGATTAAAAAAAATGATTGCAGCCTATTTTTTACATTCTGATTTAAAAATAAAAAATTACATTTAACCACAGATTGTTTTCTATTTAATTCTAACGACATGGCAACTACCCCTCAACGTAGCCAGTTATTTCTGGCCAGCTGCTTAGCATTACTCGTAACTTCCCTTTCTTTTGGTATCCGCGCAGGTATCCTGGGCCGACTGGGCGTTCAGTTTGAACTGAATGCGGGTCAGTTGGGAACCATTGCCGCTACCGCTTTTTGGGGTTTCCCGCTTGCCGTAGTAATTGGCGGATTTGTAGTAGATATTATTGGTATGAAGCGCTTGTTGATTGTAGCGTTTGTATTTCATCTGGCAGGTATTCTGCTAACCATCTTTGCCGGTGGTTACTGGAGTCTGTTTATCTCTACTCTTTGTATCGGGATTGCCAACGGTACCGTGGAGGCAGCCTGTAATCCACTGGTGGCCACTATTTATTCAGATAACAAGACTACCAAGCTCAATCATTTCCATCTCTGGTTCCCCGGTGGTATTGTGATTGGTACATTGCTGGTTTATTTTCTTGATAAAGTCGGAATCGGATGGCAGATCCAAGTTGGCTTAATGATTATCCCAACCCTTATCTATGGCTTTCTTTTTAGCAAACTCAGTTTCCCTGTTACGGAAAGGGTGGCCAGCGGGGTTTCTACCGGTGATATGTATAAAGCAGTTGCCAGTCCATTGTTTGTTGTCATGATTATACTGATGTTTGGCACAGCCATTACTGAATTATTTACCGGACAGTGGATAGATGTATTGCTAAAAAATGTTTCTGATAACGCCATCCTCCTCTTAACACTGGAAACGGGTGTAATGGTAGTTGGGCGGGGTTTTGCGGGACCCGTCGTGCATAAGTTTTCACCAACGGGTGTATTATTGATTTCTTCTATATTGGCAGCAGTCGGATTGTATTTACTCGGACACAGTTCTGGCAATATGCTTTTTGTTGGGGCGATTGTTTTTGGTATGGGGGTATGCTATTTCTGGCCTACCATGCTGGGTTTTGTATCCGAAAACCTGCCCAAAACCGGGGCCGTAGGTATGAACCTGATGGGCGGAGCGGGTATGTTTGCTGTATCGGTATATACTATTTTTATGGGTGGACATTATAACGACCTGATTGCTGGGAAACTACCTGCCGGTGCGGATATGAAACTGTATAATGACGCCCCTGCCGGATCTGAATTAGCGAATGTGCTGAATGAGGCCAAGAAAGCAGCCGGTCCGGAAATATTAAATACAACTTTACTGATTCCGCTGATTTTGATTATTGCATTTGTTATACTACTTTTTTATATGCGTGGTAAAAAAAATACAATTACACCAACGGCATCGGCAGCATAGGAAAGAACCATTATATTTAATGTCTTAATTGCATATGGAAGAAAAATCCAATAGAAGAACTGTCATCAAAAATATCCTTGCCGGATCTGCAGCTTTGGCAGCGGGTAGTAGTGTATTACCCACATTTGCATCCCCCAATAAAAAAAAGGAAATGCTGAAAGGCAATATTCATCATTCGGTTTGTCGCTGGTGTTTTAGTGATGTTCCTTTAGAACAACTTTGCACTACGGCCAATGATATTGGTCTTGTTGGGATTGACCTGGTTGGCCCAAAAGACTGGTCCACACTAAAAAAATATAGCCTGATCTCAACAATGTGTAATGGTGCCGAAATTAGTTTAACTAAGGGATGGAACGATAAACAATACCACCCTACCCTTATCAAAAATTATACTGAGCATATTGAACTGGTTGCCAAAGCCGGCTATACTAACCTGATCTGTTTTAGCGGTAGTCGTAATGGCATGGATGATGAAACGGGACTTAAGAATTGTGCAGAAGGATTAAAACAGATTATTGGCCTCGCCGAAAAGAATGGTGTTACCATACAAATGGAGTTGCTTAACAGTAAGATTGATCATAAGGATAATATGTGCGATAGAACGCCCTGGGGCGTAGAGCTTTGTAAACGCATTGGCTCAGAAAATTTTAAGCTTTTATACGATA
This sequence comes from uncultured Bacteroidota bacterium, assembly GCA_903926855.1. Classification (GTDB taxonomy): domain Bacteria; phylum Bacteroidota; class Bacteroidia; order Chitinophagales; family Chitinophagaceae; genus Sediminibacterium. Next base: position 6,753 of record CAIYKV010000085.1, read on the forward strand.
TTTATCATATGCAGATTGATGAAGGAGATGTAATCAGAACCATCCGGGACTACCATCAATACCTTGGCCATTTTCATACGGCAGGGGTTCCAGGCAGACATGAAATTGACGAAACACAGGAACTATACTATCCCGCAATCATGAAAGCTATTGTGGCAACGGGTTTTAAAGGCTATACCGCACAGGAATTTATTCCTGCTGCAGCCGATAAACTGGGTTCATTGAAAAAGGCTGTATTGATATGTGATGTATAGAAAGGTCATTAGTCATTGGTCAATGGGTCATTGACTGATGAAGTAGTTGGAGCATGTAAATAAAACTGCCTAATGACCAATGACCCTATCACGAATGACTATTTTGTAAAAAATAAACCAATAAATACATCGAAACATGTCTGATCAAACGTATGACGCAATTGTTATTGGCTCGGGAATCAGTGGTGGCTGGGCAGCGAAAGAACTGACCGAGAAAGGGCTCAAAGTATTGATGCTGGAAAGAGGCCGCAATATTGAGCATGTGAAAGATTATGTGAATGCCAGTAAAGAAGCCTGGGATTATCCGCATCGCGGAAGAAAAACCCAACAGATGATCAAAGATTATCCTGTTTTAACAAGAGATTACCCGCTGAATGAAACCAACTTGGATTATTGGGTGGATGACAGGGAAAGTCCTTATACAGAAGTGCATCGATACGATTGGTTCCGCGGATACCATGTTGGTGGCAGATCCCTGATGTGGGGCAGGCAAAGTTACCGTTGGAGCGATTTTGATTATGAAGCCAATGCTAAAGACGGGATTGCGATTGATTGGCCGGTTAGATATAAAGACATTGAGCCCTGGTACGATTATGTAGAAAAATTTGCGGGTATCAGCGGAAACCGGGATGGACTAAAACAATTACCAGACGGCCATTTTATGCCAGCTATGGATATGACTTGTGTTGAAAAAGACGCAGCAACGCGTTTAAAAGCTTATTATAAAGGCGCAAGGGATATGATTATTGGTCGCACAGCGAATATCACCCAACCGCTGGAAGGCAGAACCAATTGTCAGTTTAGAAATAAATGCTGGCTGGGTTGTCCGTTTGGAGCCTATTTCAGTACACAATCTTCTACTTTACCTGCTGCCATGAAAACGGGTAAATTAACGCTTCGTCCCTGGTCGATCGTTACTAAAATCCTTTACGATAAAGACAAAAAAAGAGCAACAGGAGTAGAAGTATTGGATGCTGAAAATAACAAGACCTATACATTCAATGCGAAGATCATTTTCCTGAATGCCTCTACTTTCAATTCTGCCTGGATACTGATGAATTCAGCCACTGATGTATGGCCTGATGGATTGGGTAGCAGCAGTGGTGAACTTGGTCATAATGTAATGGATCATCACCTGGGTGTAGGTGCCAATGGAAGAGTAGAAGGGTATGAAGACAAATATTATTTTGGGCGCCGTGCCAATGGTATTTATATACCCCGTTATCGAAACCTGTTTGGCGATAAGCGTGATTATTTACGTGGTTTTGGATACCAGGGTGGCGCAGGTAGACAGGGATATAATCATGAAGTTCCTGAACTGGCTATTGGTGGTGCATATAAAGATGCATTGACAGAACCGGGTTCATGGACGATGAATATTGGTGGGTTTGGTGAAATACTTCCTGATCATTCCAATAAAATAACCTTGGATAAAACCAGAAAAGATAAATGGGGATTGAATATTCTGTCTTTTGATGCTGTATTGAAAGAAAACGAGCTGAAAATGCGGAAAGATATGCAGGCAGATGCTATTGAAATGCTGGAAGCAGTAGGTGTAAAAGATGTAAAGGGACATGATGATAATGGTATACAGGGACGTGGTATTCATGAAATGGGAACCGCCCGTATGGGAGCTGATCCAAAAACTTCGGTTGTCAATAAATACAATCAAATCTGGGATGCACCGAATGTATTTGTAACCGATGGATCATTCATGACTTCTGCAGCCTGCGTAAACCCATCATTAAGTTATATGGCGTTTACGGCAAGAGCAGCGGATTATGCGGTTTCTGAATTGAAGAAACAGAATCTGTAAATAATTCAAAACTCAAAATTCAAAAAGCAAAAAGTCTTTTGACAGGAATCAATATCAATCACAAATCATAAACTGAATATATGAATAGAAGAGAAGCCATATCCAGTGTTGCTTTACTGCTGGGCGGAACCATAATCGGGGCCGAAGCTTTTTTATCGGGTTGTAAGAACAAAGCTGCGGGAGAAATAAGTTTTTCGCCAAGCGATGTTTCCTATTTAAATGAAATAGCAGAAACCATATTACCGGCTACTTCTACGCCGGGTGCCAAAGAAGCCAAAGTAGGTGAGTTTATGACAGCTATTGTAAAAGACTGTTATGAAGCAAAAGACCAGACCATTTTTATGGATGGCATGAGCAAACTGGACGAGGCCAGCAAAAAGAAATCCGGTAAATCCTTTATGGACAGTACCCCGGAACAGCGCCATGACTTACTGGTTGACCTGGATAAAGAAGCCAAAGAATACCAGAAATCGAAAAAGAAGGAAGACCCCAATCACTATTTCCGTATGATGAAGGAGTTGACCCTATGGGGCTATTTCACCTCAGAAGTAGGCGCTACCAAAGCATTACGTTATGTGGCTGTGCCGGGTAAGTATGAAGGATGTATTCCTTATAAGAAGGGAGATAAAGCATGGGCTACTTAGGTAATTAATAATTATTGACTGGTATTGGTTAAAAATTGTATTTCGATTAATTAAGATATAAAAGAATAGTCATGTCAACGAACAGAAGAGCGTTTTTGCGGGGTGGGGCTTATGCAGCTTTGGGGTTAACGATTCCATTTGCAGGTAAGTCTTCACTTGTTGAAGAGTTTTTAAATTTCAAGAAACTACCTGCGTATGGTTTGCAGCTCTGGACCGTTAAGGAGGATCTGGCAGCAAATCCGAAAGAAGTGTTGAAAAAAGTGGCTTCGTTTGGCTATAAGCAGATTGAAAGTTTTGAAGGAAAGAATGGTATGTTCTGGGGATTAAAGAATACCGAGTTTAAAAAATACCTGGATGACCTAGGCACTAAGATTATTTCATCGCATTGTAATAATACGGTTGACTTTGAAAGGAAAGCAGCAGAAGCGGCTGAGATTGGGATGAAATATTTGATTTGTCCTTATAAGGGTCCGCAGAAATCAATTGATGATTTTAAAAAATTTGCAGACGAGTTTAATGCATCCGGTGAAATATGCCGGAAGAACGGAATTCGATTTGCTTACCATAACCATGATTATTCTTTCAAACCCATCGACGGACAGGTTCCCCAGGAAGTGATGATGAATGGTACGGATAAAAACCTGGTTGATTTTGAAATGGATATTTATTGGGTAATTGCTGCGGGTGAAGACCCCAAAGCCTGGTTCAAGAAACATCCTGGCAGATTTAAGCTTTGTCATGTGAAAGACCTGGCCAAAACGGCAACAGGACATGAATCTGTTCAGATAGGAAAAGGCACGATTGATTTTGCTTCTATTCTGAAAGCAGGAACAGCAGATGGATTAAAATATTATATCGTAGAGCAGGAAGCATTTACGGGAACCAATCCATTAGAAAGCGCAGAAGCGGATGCAAAGTATATGGGTTCATTTTCTTATTAGACATTTCATCCATAATAAAAAGGCGACTCAGAAGAATGCTGAGTCGCTTTTTTATTGGGAATAAGAGAACTATGCAATCTTCTCAATTCTATACGCCCAAACTCCACCCTTCCCTATACGTACGTTTCACAAATTGATTTGCGTCATCAAAATTGGTGATCTTCATATTAGGTCCATCCCATAAGAGTTTGATATTACGACCAGGATAAGTATTTTGTCCTTTATCATTCTTCTTGGTAATATTATAACTGCGAATAGCGAGGTTACCCATTAATACACTTTCTGTTAAAGGACCGGCTATATCAAATCTTGAGCTCAGGTTATTGGCTTTGTCGCTTCCATATCCCGCAATGGCTGCTTCTACCCAGGCTGCATAGTGGCCATTATCTCCTTTGGGTACACGTGCTACAGATTGTGGTACAATGGTTTCTTTACTGCGCGAGGTGGGTAATAGATTAGGAAGCATGCCATACGTGCCACAGATCATTTTACCTTTCGTACCCAAAAAGATAGTACCATTACCACCATCGCCCATGATTTCGTTTGGTCCCAATTCTTCGGGGCGATCGGGTTGAATTCCTCCATCCATCCAATGCAGCTTTACATCAGGCTTTCCATTGATGCCTTTAAAAGTTAAGGTGATGGAAGACGAAATGGGTCCTGAATCCGGATATACACCACGTGTCCAGTTTTGTACATAGGGAGTAGCTACACTGCATTCGGCAGAAACAGGGTAACCTAAACCTAATACTGCAAATGCAGGGGCCATAATATGACAAGCCATATCACCCAGTGCACCGGTACCATAATCCCACCAACCGCGCCAATTGAATGGAATTAATTTATCTACATAATCACGATAGGGAGCCGTACCCAGCCAAAGATTCCAATCGAGTTCGGCAGGAACAGGCGGCTTCTCAGTACTCCATGGAATGCCTTGTGGCCAAACAGGGCGATCAGTATAACAATAGATAGTATGCACATCGCCAATGATGCCGGCATTATACCAATCCTGTAACTGACGTACCCCATCTCCCGAAGCACCCTGGTTGCCCATTTGGGTGACTACTTTATAATCGTGTGCTGCTTTTGTAAGCATACGGGCTTCGTAAATATCATGTGTCAAAGGTTTTTGAATATATACATGTTTATTTAACTGCATCGCTGCCATACCAATAACGGCATGCATGTGATCCGGGGTTGATACGGAACAGGCATCAAAATGTTTGTGTTCTTTATCCAGCATTTCGCGATAGTCGGTATATACTTTTGCTTTTGGATAGCGTTCACGGCTTTTGGCACTCTGACGGCTATCTACATCACAGAGAAAAGCAATATCGGCTTTGCCGCTCTGGAAAAAATTCCAGAGATCGCTTTCGCCTTTACCTCCGGCGCCAATACCGGCAACGGTTAGTTTATCGCTGGGGGCAGTAAATCCACGACCTAATACATGACGTGGCACAATGTAAAATCCGGCAGCTGCCAAAGCAGCATTGCGGATAAATGAACGGCGTGAAGGTTCAGAAACAGGAGCTGATTTTTTTTTCATAGCAAATGGTTAGAAGGGGGTTTGATTAGGGGTATGAATTTATTTAAATATTTTGAATTGTTGTGAGGTTTTATGAAAGGAGCTTTTTTTACTAATTTCAAGTTCAATCCTCAGTGTATGAAATATAAATTTGAAAAGCCGATCCATGGGTCAATAGCCAATACTAAATACCAATGCCGGATAGAATGGCGTAATGGCAGCTTTATAGCGGATGAGCCGGAGAATAATGGTGGGAAAGACGAGGGCCCGGATCCCTATACTTTATTGCTGTCTTCCCTTACTTCCTGCACGCTAATTACTGTTCGCATGTATATTGATCGAAAAGGATGGGATATTAACAGGATTGCGGTGAAAACGAATCTTTACCAGGAAGTGAAAGATGGTGAAACGATCACTATTATTGATCGCGATCTGCAATTTCTGAGTGCGATTACTGATGAGCAGAAAGTCAAATTACAGGAAATCGCCAGCCAGTGCCCCGTATCTAAAATTTTAGAAGGAAATATAAAAGTGAGAACCTATGTTTGGAAAGATAATCCTGAAGCGAAAACGATTCATTACAATAATGAAAACATCACGGTTGACTGGAAGCCCGAACTCTGTCAACACAGTACCCGCTGCTGGACGCAGTTGTTACAGGTATTTGATCCTCGCCAGAAAAAATGGATCAATATAGATGGTGCTTCGGCCGATCGGATAAAGGAACAGGTGGATAAATGTCCATCAGGGGCGTTGCTGTTTCATTATAATCAGGAGAAGGAGGAAGCTGATTAAATTGTCAAGAGGATATTCTTACCTAGATAAAATATTCTCAAGAGAAACGGAACAAACAAGGTAATGCAAAGCAAGTTTCGAGTCGTTTGGTTATTTTAGAGTTAATTATGCCAAAACGATACCAGGTTTTATGTGTGCTCTCTATTTTATCGATGATCACTTTTCTCGACAGGATTGCTTTATCCTCTGCGGGTGGTGCCATCATGGATGATCTTCATATAAATGCCGTGCAATGGGGATGGATATTGGGTATGTTTACTTTTACGTATGGTGTATTTGAAATACCTGCCGGCTGGTTAGGCGATCTGATTGGCGGTAAAAAAGTATTAACAAGGGTAGTACTCTGGTGGTCTTTGTTTACGGTGCTTACCGGTCTGGCAACAGGGTTTGTGATGTTGCTTGTTATCAGAATTTTATTTGGCATAGGGGAAGCAGGTGCCTACCCGAATACTTCCATTGTTTTACGTAAATGGTTTCCTGCTATTGAAAGAGCCAGGGCGCAGGCGGTAATTTGGGGAGCATCGAGACTGGGGGCGGCACTAACCCCTTTTCTGGTATTACCCATTCAACAACACTATCATTGGCAGACTTCGTTTTACCTGTTAGGGGCATTGGGAATTGTATGGGCTATTTTCTGGATTTTCTGGCATACTGAAAAACCATCTGATAGCAAACGTATTTCAGCGGCCGAACTAAATTATATAGAAACTAATCAGGAACACGCGAAAACAAATGCTGAGGTAAAACCTTCCTTTAAACAGGTTTTGCGTTCAAATAATATCTGGTTTTTGATGTGCATGTATTTCTGTTATGCCATCGGCGCGTATTTTTTTCAAAGCTGGTTTCATACGTATCTGGAGAAAGGCAGACTGATACCGAAGAGCCATTTATTATGGGCGTCCTCTCTCCCCTATCTGTTGGCTGCTGTGGGTTGTTTTACGGGTGGCTGGCTAAGTGATAAAGCCTGTTTACGTTACGGAAAAAAATGGGGAAGGCGGCTGGTACCCATGATTGGCTTATTTGTTTCAGGAATATGTATCATCGGAGCATCCCTGATTTCAGATAATACGGTAGCCATTGTAGCACTGGGTGCAGGTATGGCGTTTATGGACGTAACCGCCCCGGTAGCATGGGCCGTGGCAATGGATTTGGGTGGAACAAAAAGCGGAACGGTTTCCGGTTCCATGAACACAGCAGGATTAACCGGAGCATATCTGAGTACGGTATTGTTTGGGTATCTGGCATCTTCTTTTGGATATTATCTGCCTTTATTATTGATAGGGATTATTGTGTTAGCCGGAGCATTTATCTGGTTAAAGATTGATGCTACAATGCGAATTGAATAATATAATAATTAGTATCCCGGATTAGGGGCTTGTTTTGTAATTATTATCTTTTATTTGATTCATAAAACTTCCAGGTGCCAAGTCTGCAAATTATTTCGATCTAAAAATGCTGTCTATTACCAAATGGTTATTTCTTTATTATTTAATAATTAAATAGTTTATTTTTCTTTCATTTATTGTTTGTTATGCGAATCGAAAATGTGTACTGATATATTTACCAAGGCTATTTTACTCTATTAAGAATAGGAAATGGCAGATAATACATTTTCAACAATAACTAAAGTTTGAATCAATATTTTACAACCGCACTAGAGAACCAGCCTTCAAATGAGTTTTAGTTCATTTAAGATTTCCTTTTTTTTACTTTTAGTTTGTTTCAGCTTTTCCTGCTCAAAAGGGACTCAAGGCAACAGCTCAATTGTATCAAATTTTATAGACACCATTGCTAAGCCAAATACGGTTAATAAATTGGATACAGTAACGGTTATGGCCTATAACGTTTTGTATTATGGAGATTATTGTCAGGGAACACCTGCTTCATTAGACAACTATTTTAAAACTATTATCGGTTTTGCAAAACCTGATCTGTTAAGCTGCGAAAAAGTGTATACATTTTTAGCTACCCCGGGCAGTAATGGTAATCTGGCTGATGAAATAGTGAATAATGTATTGAACACATCTTTACCAGATCAATATGCATATGCAACTCCCAGCAATAAAACGGGCGCAAAAAATATGCAAATTCTTTTCTATAATAAAAGGAAGTTTACCTATGTAAAAACAGAAACAATTGTTGGGAATGTTACGGATTTTAATATGTATCAACTTTATTATAATGATACTAACCTGGTAGTAACTCATGATACCACTTTCTTATATGTATTGGTTAATCATACACAATCGGGCTCTCCCAGCACTATTCGCGATCAACAGGTAACACTTGAAATGACCACATTAAGGAATAAATTTTTTGGGTTCCCTAATCTCATCAATATGGGAGATTTTAATACTTCTGCTAGCGTTGAAATTGGTTACCAATCTGTAATTAACCCCGCTGACAGTAGCACAATGATGTATGACCCGCCATATTATCCTGATAAATTATTGCAATACCCCGGATACTGGGATGCCTCGCCCCAAACAGTAGCCTCCTTTTTAACTACTTCAACCAGATCATCAGCATCGATTCCAAATACTTGCGGCACTGATGGAGGAGCAAAAGGATGGTATGATCATATCTTTATATCCCCCTGGTTGGTAAAGGGCACAAATTATATTACTTATATTCCCGGTTCCTACAAAACCATTGGAAACGATGGCAACAGAATAGGTGTAGATATAAATGCAAATTTTCCGGTAACTAATATATCTACACCAGCTCCAGTATTGGATGCCCTGTGGCAGTTTTCTAATAAATATCCGGTTATGCTTAAATTACTGGTAAAAGCAAACAGGAATGGAGTAAGCCCAGTAGACCCGGTTGAAAGAAATTAATTTTGAAACCATATGAAAAGCATTTTAGTATTTATTGCCATTCTTTTTGTTTGCACGGGTGTATTCGGACAGTCTTCTGTTGTACAGTTTATTTTTACATCTGATGTTCATTTTGGATTGCAAAAGGAAATATTCAGAGGAGAGAAAAATGTGCCGGCTTTTCTGGTTAATGATAAAATGGTTCAACAAATGAATCTTTTACCGGAAATCATATTGCCAATAGATGGAGGCTTGAATAATGGGAAGAAGATTGGACCGATTGATGCAGTTATTATAACCGGTGATATTGCTAACCGCGAAGAAAATGGTGTTCAAAGTGCGGCAGATTCCTGGAAACAGTTTCAATCTGTATTTATTGAAAAGTTGCAGCTTAAAGACAAAACAGGTTCCAAAACAAAACTTTTGTTAACCCCTGGTAACCATGATATCAGTAATGCAATCGGATTTCACCGCCCAATGGTTCCGGCAACAGATCCATCATCTATGGTGGGCATGTATAATTTAATGATGCAACCTGCTCAACTGAAAAGCAATGCAAGTTTTCATTATCCTACGGATAAAATTCATTATTCCAGAAATATAGGAGGCATTCATTTCGTTTTTGTGGATGCCTGGCCCGATTCGGCCGAAAGGGTTTGGATGGTAAAGGACCTTTCGCAGGTACAATCGACAACACCTGTTTTTCTTTTTACACATTCATTGCCTGATGTTGAAGCAAGGTTTTTTACGAACCCCAATGGAGATCACTCGGTAAATGAAAAGGACAAATTTGAAAACCTGGTAATGGAATCGTTTAAAGATGGTGTATCCGTTGAAGGTAAAGCGATACTGGAGGAGAAAGCATTGGAATTATTTATACAGAAGCACCCAAATATCAAAGCCTATTTTCATGGGCACAATAATTTTACAGAGTATTATCAATGGAAAGGACCGGATCAAACAATCTCTCTCCCCTGCTTTCGGGCCGATTCACCTATGAAAGGAAGGTTCTCCTCAAAGGATGAAACCAAGCTGGCATTTGAACTGGTTACGGTGGATACAGAATCCAAAACAATAACCGTAAGAGAATGTTTGTGGAATACACACCCTGCTGACCCTGTGCAAACCATTAGCTGGGGAATGAGCACTACGCTATCTCTTGAATAGTCAGGATTTCAGTCATATAATTGACGTTATTCTGCCGACATTTACTCTGCCGTACAAGTGTGCGACGCAAGAAAGTCCAATAGCGTTGGTGTTGACCGACTAACGGACTTTCTTATTTAAATAGAATATCAGGCTGCTTTCTTAGAAATTATCTTGGAAGCTACAATAGCGAATAAACCTAAAATCAATCCGGATACAACTCCAACTATGGGGCCGGTTATCAGCATCATTACCCTGGGATGTGTGGCCATAGAACTTTGGGCAATCATTCCCATCTCCTTTTGATGAGCTGCACTATAGGTCGTGAAAAGTAAAATATGTGAAGCAGTAATCCATACACAATTTACCAGGCTTACAAAAAAGCCATGGAGAAAAAATTTTTCAGATACATTTTTGGCAATCAGGTAAGCACATACAATAAAAATGGCCAGCCAACAGATTGGCTCAACAGTTGATGGAATAAAATAAACAGTTCCCAGTCCCATAAAAAGACCAAACAAGGATAGTTGCAAAATAAGTTTCCAGTTCATATAGGGGTGTTTTGGTTTAGAAAAATAGGGAAAACAAAAGTCAAAAGTCAAAAGTCAAAAGCCAAAAGCCAAAAGCCAAAAGCCAA
>CAIYKV010000086.1 GCA_903926855.1 uncultured Bacteroidota bacterium
ACCAGAAAAACTGGGTTATGAAATATTTCAGAAGAAATGCAGTTCCTGTCACCCTGAGCCCATGTTTACGGATTATACTTATCGAAATACGGGTTTTACGCTGGATCCCTATTTAAAAGATCCCGGAAGGATGAGAATAACAGGCAATCCGAAAGATTCGTTGAAATTTAAAGTGCCCAGTTTACGGAATGTAGCCATGACTTTTCCATACGGTCATGATGGGAGATTATTTTCCCTCATAAGCGTATTTGAACATTATCGTAAATCAATGGTAACAAGTCCGAATACAGATCCATTGCTGAAAAACAAGATTCCTTTAACAAATTTTGAAATAGGCCAATTAACCGCATTTTTGTATACACTTACCGACTCCAGCTTCTTAAAAGACCCCCGTTTTGCACCACCCGGATATGCATACAATGGGAAACCACCAGCTGATCTTCACCAGTAAGCAGGGTTTTGTTACTTTCGGGTTGGAATTTGGGGGGATTGGTTAGAGGCAGGTTGTTGGCTATTGGCTATTGGCTTTTGGCAGTTGGCTTTTTTAAATATAGATGATACAAGTTTAACTGGTTAAAGGAATGGGAATATTTTGAAAATTAAGCGAGAGACCAAATGCCAATAGCCAAAAGCTAAAAGCCAATCTTTCTAATGGCCGGTTCATTCAGAAAATAAAAATAAACAGCAGTCAATTGAGTGGAATAAAGAAATTAGCAGGACAAACGATGTGGTATGGTGTTAGCTCCATTGCTGCCAGGTTTATTAACTACCTGCTTACTCCATATCTGACTTTTAAGTTTACTGAATCCCAGTACGGGGAAATGTCGGTGGTTTATTCGTTCATACCTTTTATGAATGTCATATTCACTTACGGAATGGAGACTGCATTTTTTCGTTTTGCCAATCATGCAGACAAAAAAAGTGTATACAATACTACCAGCCTTTCCCTTATTTTTTCAACGATTGTATTAACGATACTATTTCTGCTTTTGCAACACCCGCTTAGTGTACTTCTTCAAATAACTTCACATCCGGAATACTTATCATTATGCGCTGCCATGATTGCTTTGGATGCTTTGTGCATTATTCCGTTTGCAAAATTAAGACAGGATAACAGACCGGTTAAATTTGCCATCGTTAAAGTGGGTGGGATACTGATTAATATTATTAGCCTGTATTTTTTCCTAAGTATTTGTCCGAGAGTTATTGCACATAACCCTACGCATTGGTTAAGCCATTATTTCGACCCGAATTGGGCTGTGGGGTATGTATTACTTGCCAATGTAATCCAAAATGTAATTACGCTTTTGTTACTTAGTAAAGAAATGTTGGGTTTTGAATGGAAATTGGATATGGTTTTGTGGAAACAGATGCTTGGCTATGCATTGCCGCTGATTGTAGCCGGGTTCGCGGGAATGATTAATGAAACATTTGACAGGATTATGCTGGAATGGTGGGTACCGGTAAAAGGCGTTGAAGCAGCAAAAGCCGAAGTGGGCATTTATTCGGCATGTTACAAATTATCAATACTTATTTCACTTGCCGTGCAGGCATTTCGAATGGGTGCTGAACCCTTTTTCTTCAAGCATGCTGCTCATGAAAATGCGCAAAAAATTTATGCCCGGGTAATGAAATTTTTTGTAATCACTCTATGTTTTATGTTCCTTTTGGTTTCCATGTATCTGAATGTCTGGAAGCTCTTTATCAGGAACCCCAAAATGTGGGTGGGATTGAAAGTGGTTCCTATTCTATTATTGGCAAATATGTTTTTAGGAATTTATTATAACCTGAGTGTATGGTACAAACTCGGCAATAAAACCATTGCCGGTGCTTATATTACCCTGATTGGCGCGGGTATCACCTTATTAATTAATTGGCTGCTTATCCCCTATTTTAGTTATATGGCCTGTGCCTGGGCTACTTTCGCCTGTTATGGAAGTATGATGGTTGTTAGCTATATCTGGGGACAGAAAGAATACAGAATACCCTATGCAACAAAAAAATTAGTAGCTTATCTGGTCATCGTAGTCACTTTATTTTTTATTCACAAAGGGTCTATCTACCTATATAGTGCAAACTGGTTCAGTCTTTTGATTGCCACTTTATTACTTTCCTGCTTCGCCTGGTTTATCCTGTTAGTAGAAAAAAAAGAGTTCCAAAAAATGCCAATTATCGGCAACTATATCAGGTAATATGTTTACTCTTTTACGAACGCATATTGAAAAATTTATTCCGCTGGGCAATGAGGACTGGGATTTACTACTGCCACATCTTGCTGAAATATTCATCCGAAAAAATGATTATTTCAGCAGAGAGGGAAAACCCTGTAAAGAGATTGGCTTTATAGTGGAAGGCTGTATGCGTCATTTTTATACAAAAGATGGAGAGGAAAAAACCACTTATTTTTATTTTGAAAATAACCTTGTAACAGATTATTTGAGTTGCCTGACCGGAAAGCCTGGGTTAATTTCGATAGAAGCACTTTATGATACAAAACTAATTGTGTTTCCTTATTCTGTACTAACGCAACTATACTCAGAAAGTAAGGTTTGGGAAAGATTCGGCAGATTAATTGCTGAATATATTGCCATGGGTTTAGAGGAACGAATGACGGGCTTATTGATGCTAAGTGCAGAAGAAAGATACCATCAATTATTGGGTAGCAATAAACAGAAAATATTAGAGCGTATCCCACAACATTTTATTGCCAATTACCTGGGCATAACACCTGTAAGCCTAAGCAGGATCCGAAACCGGATGCTCAAGAAATGAGTTTTCTTATCTTTTGTTAACGTTTTTTGGTTTCACCCTTCGCAGTTTTGTGTAATCAAAAACGAAATCATGAAAACATTACTGCAAACAGAAGAAGTTGCTCAATTGGTATTGGGTTTATTGGGATTATATTATCAACCCATACACTTTAGTGTATGGTTATGGATCATTTTATTTCTATCTCCGGATTTCAGCATGCTGGGATATTTGATTAACACCCGAACCGGGGCTTATGCTTACAATCTGTTTCATCATAAATTTATTGCCATACTGATCGCTATTATCGGATTTTATATGCATAATGATACGACGCTGCTGGTTGGCATCTTATTATTTGCTCATTCGTGTTTTGACAGGGTTTGGGGCTATGGTTTAAAATATACAGACAGCTTTCAACATACCCATCTGGGTAAAATTGGTAAAGCTGCTCAGGAATAAATAGTTTTGCTTTCTGAATTTACTGATTATGGCAGAAGACCTTATTATACAAAAAGGCAATAAACAGGAGCAATATCTATCCCTGATCCCACAAATCAAAGCATTGCTAGAAGGGGAATCAGACCTGGTTGCCAATCTTGCCAATATTGCAGGAGCATTAAAAGAACAGTTCAACTGGTTCTGGGTAGGCTTCTATTTAGTAAAAGGAGATCAGTTGGTATTAGGGCCTTTTCAGGGACCGGTTGCCTGTACACGCATCAATAAAGGTCGCGGTGTTTGTGGCACAAGCTGGGCAAAATCGGAAACCCTGATTGTTCCTGATGTAGAAAAATTTCCTGGACATATTGCCTGTAGCAGTTTATCTAAATCCGAGATTGTTGTTCCCCTTATTAAAGATGGCATCGTATGGGGAGTGTTAGATGTTGACAGCGAAATGTTGAACCATTTCGATGAAACAGATAAAATATTTCTCGAACAGATCGTTGATTGTATTAAAAGCTAAAGGCTAATAGCCAAATGCCAATAGCTATTGGCTATTGGGTGCTAAATTGTTGATTAAAAAAAATTCCTTAGCTTTGCACTATTCATATACTCTCTCTACAGACTGATCATTCTTCCGTGACAAAGTTCATCAAGTCAATTACGGGCAGGCTATATAGCATCTGAGCTAATTCGGGTGTTCATTTATTTAAATTTATTTTATTTTGTTATTCGAACAATTACACCTCATTGAGCCCATATTAAAGGCGCTCAAGCAAGAAGGTTACACAACCCCTACTCCTATCCAGGAACAATCTATTCCCATTGTGCTGGAAGGCAAAGATCTGTTAGGCTGCGCCCAAACAGGTACCGGTAAAACAGCTGCTTTCGCCATTCCTATATTGCAATTATTGCATGAAAGAAAAATGGCTGGAAAGAATAGTCGGGGTATTAAAGCACTTATTCTTACCCCTACCCGCGAACTGGCTATTCAGATTGACGAAAGCTTTGCGGCTTATGGAAAGTTTCTGAACCTTAAGCACCTGGTAATTTTTGGCGGGGTATCACAACAACCACAAACCAATGCCTTACGGAATGGTGTGGATATATTAATTGCTACCCCCGGTCGTTTACTCGATTTGGTTGAGCAAAGGTTTATTGATCTTTCTCAAATTGAATTATTTGTTTTAGATGAAGCAGATCGTATGTTGGATATGGGTTTTATTCATGATGTAAAAAAAATCATTACCCGATTACCAGCAAAAAAACAAACCCTATTCTTCTCAGCTACCATGCCTGGAGAGATTGCGAAGTTATCGAGTACCATTTTACACAATCCTGCCAAAGTGGAGGTAACACCTGTTTCATCAACTGCAGAAACCATTCAGCAATCCATGTATTTTGTAGAAAAAGAAAACAAAAAACATTTATTGATCCATTTACTAAAAGATAAAACCATTCAGTCTGCGCTGGTATTTACCAGAACCAAGCATGGTGCGGATAAAGTAGTGAAAGAATTGACACGTGTTGGGATTGGTGCAGAAGCCATTCATGGTAATAAATCTCAAAATGCCCGTCAGCGTGCGTTGGGAAATTTTAAATCCGGTCATACCCGCGTACTGGTTGCTACAGATATTGCCGCAAGAGGTATTGATGTAGATAATCTATCGCATGTTATCAATTTCGAATTACCCAATGTGCCGGAAACCTATGTACACCGAATTGGTCGTACCGGTCGTGCCGGAGCCAGTGGTATTGCATTTTCGTTTTGCGATATGGAAGAAAAAGAATTTTTGAGAGATATCCAGAAATTGATTTCTACGTCTGTACCCATTGTAAACGATCATCCGTTTGCTATGAGTGATACTTCACTTACTACCTATAAAGCATTACCTCAAAAGCCTGTACAAAGGCATTACCAAAGCAATGAACGCAGGTCGTTCAGGGGCGGTGACAGCAGAAGATATTCCGGAAACCAATCAGGCAACCGACACAATTAATACAACGCTTCCGTAAGCCATTCTGTTTCCATTTGTAAAAACATTTGATCGCAGAATGGCTTTTTTATGCCCCCCCTTACTATTTTATTTTCAGTCACCCACAAAAAAAGCCCCGGCAATACCGGGGCAAATAACCACTATCTATTCATATTCACTCTAATGGGTTTGTACTACTTTTTTGATGCCGTAACTTCTGTTCAGGTTAAAACCTATTGAGAAATTACCTTTTGCAAAATCGTTTGTATTTGTAGTTAACTGAGATATATTAGTTGAAGCAGTAGAACTGGTAATAAAGAACTGGAATATGTGTCCGCCTGTATCCCAATCATATCCAAGTGATAACAGATCAGGTTTGTAGTTGGTAGCAGAAGCGGTTTCATCCAACAGATCCTTATATCCATTCAACTGGCGAGAGTATTCGAAAGAGATGGCTGTTTTATTGGTCAGCTTATATCTTCCACCAAATCCAATTGAATACATATTGTTTGTGTTATTATATCCATAAGGAACCACGTTGTAATGGATATAAGATGGGATCAATTGCAATGAAAATTTTTCACTGAATTTCCGGGCAATTAATAACTGGTGCAGGAATGAAAATCTGTTCCAGGTAAGATCATTCGGACTAGGTCCGTCTGTTGCGTCAATGTTTACAAGTCCCAAATAATCAATTGTTACCGGCATATTCTTTTTGCCAGTCTGTTGCCTGGTCAGGCGAATTTTTGTCCATGACTCATACTTTGAATTACCCGTAGTAGCAAAACCAAAGTTCAGCCAGTTTTTTACTGAATAGTCGAAAGACAGGTAAGTAGTAGCTACTCC
>CAIYKV010000087.1 GCA_903926855.1 uncultured Bacteroidota bacterium
CACCACTTTCTCTGATCACCGGCGCTGATTCTCCGGTAATGGCACTTTCATCAATAGTAGCAATCCCTTCAATAATCTCTCCATCCATTGGAATAATGTCGCCGGCCTCACATAAAAATACATCGCCCTTACTCAATTGAGAAGAGGAGACTATTTTTATTTCTCCTATAAATATTTCTCCAACGGTCTGAATCCATTTAGCAGGTGTTTCTTCTCTTGTTTTACGAAGACTATCGGCCTGAGCCTTGCCCCTTGCTTCTGCAATCGCTTCGGCAAAATTTGCAAACAATAATGTTATCAATAGAACCCCAAATACGATAGAATTATAAATCAGGCTACCCTGATTCTTCTCACCACTTATGATCCAGATACAAACAGCCAGCATTACAGCTGTTCCTATTTCCACTGTAAACATAACAGGGTTGCGGAACATAATACGTGGATTCAATTTTATAAATGATTGCTTGAGCGCTTCTTTCACGAGCGCAGTTTCAAACAATTTTGTAGAACTATTTTTTGCCATGGCGATCACCCCAGATGAGGGATTTTATGTTAATGGATGAATGATAATTGTATTAGATATTTTTAGGAACGGTACAAAGAAAAATATTCCGCAATAGGCCCTAAAGAAAGCGCAGGGAAAAAACTCAATGCGGCTATAATAAATATTACTGCGAATACCATGATACCAAATGTGGAGGTATCTGTTTTCAGTGTTCCCGCTGTTTCAGGCACATACTTTTTATTTGCCAGAATACCGGCAATCGCAACTGGTCCGATGATCGGAAGAAATCTTCCCAGTAACATTACAATGCCACAAGCAATATTCCAGAAATGGGTATTATCACCCAGCCCTTCGAACCCACTTCCATTATTGGCAGCGGAAGAAGTAAATTCATACAACATTTCGCTGAAACCATGATTGCCAGGATTATTCAACCAGGCGGCATAAGCGGCAGGATTTTGAGCATAAATATGGGAAGCAATAGAAGTTCCTACCAGTATCAGAAATGGATGAAGCAATGCAATGATGGCGGCTATCTTCATTTCTTTAGCTTCTATTTTTTTACCCATAAACTCTGGAGTTCTTCCTACCATAAGCCCACTGATGAAAACAGCTATTATAATAAAGATGTAAAAATTTAAGAACCCAACACCTACTCCGCCGTAGAAAGAATTGATCATCATACCCAACAGGGCAAACATACCTGTAAGAGGTGTAAAACTATCGTGCATGGCATTTACTGATCCATTCGAAGTAACCGTAGTGGTGATACCCCAGTATGCAGAGGCGGCAGGACCGAAACGAACTTCTTTTCCCTCCATACTGCCCAGCGGTTGAGAAATACCCATTTTGCCGATGGCCGGATTTCCATTCATTTCATAATAAACAGAAGGAATCAGCAATAACAGAAAGCCTATCGTCATTACCGAAAAGATCATCCATGCAAATTTTTTCCGCTTCAGCATATAACCCAGTGCAAAAATCATTGCGATAGGTATCAATATGATGCAAACATTTTCAACCGCATTCGTAAAATAATTGGGATTTTCCAATGGATGTGCAGAGTTGGCTCCAAAAAAGCCTCCTCCATTTGTTCCTAATTGCTTGATAGCAATTAAAGCAGCTGAAGGTCCCCGGCTTACTTGTACGGTATCACCCTGTAAAGAAATAAATTGGTCTTTCCCTTTAAATGTCATCGGTGTTCCATTACATACAAGTATAATGGCAACAATAATGGAAATAGGTAACAGAATCCGTGTGCAACTCTTGATAAAAAAGGCATAAAAATTGCCCAACTTCTCAGTATGTTTTTCCTTCATCGCTTTAAAAACAACGGCACAAGCGGCCATGCCCGTACCTGCACTAATAAACTGAAATAACATTAAAACCAATTGACCCAGGTAAGTAACACCTGATTCTCCTGAATAATGCTGAAGGTTTGTATTGGATACAAAACTGATAGATGTATTAAAAGCCAAATCAGCGCTCATAGATGGATTACTGTCAGGATTCAGTGGCAGAGAACCCATGGTCATCAATACAAGCATCGAAAATAAAAACCAAACCAGATTAATAGTCAGTAAAGCAACCAGATGTTGCTTCCAATTCATTTCTTTTTCTTCGTTTACACCGCCAATTTTATAAAATAGTTTGTCTAATGGATTAAACAGGAAATCAAGCCATGTCTTTTCTCCATTATACACTTTGCCGATATATCTACCCAATGGGATAGCCAGCAAAAGAGTAATGATAAACATGAGAACAATACCAATAATTTCGGGGTTCATTGTAGTATGATAAGAAGTAATAAAATCTAAGCCAGGTAAAGAGTCGTTTTAGATACTTTGCATGGATTAATGGCGGCTAGAATTTTTCGGGCTTTACCAGTACATAACAGATATAACAGAAAACCAGAATGGCGATAATAAAAAGGATAAACATAGTTTTATATTTTATCGAAGAAGTCAATGGATTTAAAGAAAACGATAAAGCCAATAACACCGGCAATAAGCAAAATAGCAGTAAGCATACAGTTCTTATATAAATTAACAAAAACAGATTAAGGATTAATTCCACCAGTTACCAACCGGAAGATTAATCCGGTCAATGATAAAAGAAGGAAAAAACCAATGACCAGCTGATAGGCCGAAATATTTACCAGTTTCATTTTTTGTAACGGGTTCATTATTAAAAAATTTATTTATACTATCCAAAATGAGTGCCGCTGGAGCTATTTTGTGATACAGCAACCTGAAACCCTGAATAACAGGGCATTTCAGCGAAATCTTTTTTTTAATGTACATTCCAACTACATAAAAAACCCCTTCCAAAATGGAAGGGTTTTTCAAAATGGAAGGGTTTGCACTTAATCAGGTAATATTATATTCTTCAATTTTTCTATATAAAGTAGTCAGCCCGATATTCAATAAACGTGCTGTTTCCGTCTTGTTTCCATTGGTATGGTTCAATATTCTCTGTATATGTAGTTTTTCAACACTGGCAAGGTCAAAGGCAGAAAGACTGATGTTTTTTGTTTGAATCGTTTGTAATTCTAGAGGTAAGTTGAGCAGGGTTAACATGCCACCATCAGATAGAATTACCGCCCTTTCCATTACATTTTTTAACTCCCGGATATTCCCTTTCCATTCATGGGCTAGCAGATGATCCATAAATGACTTATCCATTCCTTCAATATGCTGATTGGCTTTTTTAGAAAAAACCTCTAGAAAATGATTGGCTAAAACTGGAATATCTTTTTTCCTTTCCCGTAAAGCTGGTAAAGTGATGGTAAACACATTCAGTCTGTAAAACAGGTCTTCTCTGAATTTTCCCTTCTTTACTTCCATTTCCAGGTTTCGGTTAGTGGCAGCAATAATCCGCACGTTTATTTTGGTAGATTTTGTATCACCTACTTTAATAAATTCGCCGGTTTCTAATACCCGTAACAATTTTGCCTGTAATTCAACGGGCATTTCTCCAATCTCATCCAGAAAAAGAGTTCCCAGATGGGCTTCTTCAATCAAACCCCGTTTGTCTTTGTTGGCACTGGTAAATGCGCCGGCTTTGTGGCCAAACAATTCGCTTTCTAATAACTCTTTACTAAAAGCACTACAATTAAGGGCCATAAACGCATGATTAGCCCGTTTGCTGCCGGTATGAATAGCTTGCGCAAACACTTCTTTTCCGCTCCCTGTTTCACCCAGCAAAAGAACGGTTGCCTCTGTTGGGGCTACTTTTCTGGCAAGTAAAATAGCATCCTGTATGGGTGGTGTAGTTCCCAGAATATTCTCAAAACCGTATTGTTTATTTACTTTCTGTTCTAATTGGATAACCCTTTTTTGTAACTGTACCTTTTCCAGCGCTTTCGTTAATAAGGGAATGATTCTATCGTTATCATCACCCTTGGTGATATAATCAAAAGCACCGTTTTTCATTGCCTGTACACCATCGGCAATATTTCCATAAGCAGTTAGTAAAATGATTTCCAGAAAAGGATAACGACTTTTCAGGGTACTTACAAAATCAACACCACTTCCATCAGGAAGTTTTACGTCGCAAAGAACAATGTCGATGATTTCCTTATCTGCCAATTTTAGAGCAGTTTTCAGATTGGGAGCTTCCAATACAGTATACCCCTCCAGCTTTATGATCCGGCTAAGAAGACCACGAAGTTTTTCCTCATCATCTATTAGTAAAACTGTACCCAAGTTTTTTTATAAAGATATAAAGTATGTGGTAAAGAAGTACGAAACCATTTTGCACGGTTAGTTTCTCGATGAAAATCCTAAGTAAGCACATAAAAAAAACACCTGGTTATTGTCAGGTGCTTTTAGAATTTTGGGTGGAGATTATTTTAATTCAGTTAACCGGCTAACATTATTATCCAAATCAACAGTAACAGCAAAAACTCTTTTTCCGGATATATCCACAATTTTGCTCAGGTCAACCTGCGTCATCTTATCAGCCACAATTACCTGAACCAATTGTGTATTGTTGAAATTCTCTTCTTTATCAGCAGGTAATACCAGAATGCCAAAGGCTTTGATCTGCCTATCTCCTTTATAAACAAGTTTAAAAAGCATACTCCCTTTTTTTTCAACCAGGGGCTGTATTGGAACTGCGGTGCTGATCCACGACATGGCTGGCACCAATGCAGGGTAATGGTAATAGTTGTTACGCAGACTATCGCTCCATCCATTCGGATTTTTTTCAAAAGACTTACTACTAAAATATACCGCCCCCTGGGTAGTACTGAATGATCGTAACGCTTTTAATTGTTTAGGTAATTCTTCGGGATTTTTCCATGCCGGGTTACTACCTCCCCGATAAATAGCTAAACCAATATATAGCTGTCTTCCATAACTATGTTCATTCCACCAGGGCAGCAGCACATCATAATCGGCTAACTTATGTCCCTTCTCCCAATATAATTGCGGTACAACATAATCTATCCATCCTTTTTGTAACCACAATAAGATATCTGCATACAAGTCATCATAATTGGTTTGACCTGCTTTTGTATCACTCCCTCTGGGGTCCTGGGTTTTATTGCGCCATACACCAAATGGACTGATTCCAAATTTAATATGCGGGTTAACACTGCGTATCGTATTGTGTATGTCAAGAATCACACTATCACAGTTACTTCTTCGCCAGTCTTCTTTATTCATGCCCTTGCCATAGCGCTGGTAATCTTTTTCATCTGGAAATTCTTTGCCTGTGATTCGGTAAGGATAAAAATAATCATCCATATGAATACCGTCTATCTGATAACGGGTAATCAGGTCTTTGACTACTTTGGCGGTATGTAATCTGACTTCGGGTAAGCCCGGGTTAAAATACTTTTTATCACCATATACCAGAAACCATTCCGGATGAGTTAAGGTAAGATGACTGGGTGCTACTGAAGATTTAGTAATATTGAAAACTGCTCTGTAAGGATTTAACCAGGCATGAAATTCCATCCCCCGTTTATGTGTTTCACTGATCATAAATTCGAGCGGATCATAAAAAGGTTCTGGTGCCAATCCTTGTTTGCCGGTAAGGAATTCACTCCAGGGTTCATATTTTGAAGCGTATAATGCGTCTCCTGCAGGTCGAATCTGAACAATCATTACGTTCATACCATTTCTCTGGTGCAAGTCCAGCAGATGTATGTATTCTGCTTTCTGTTCGGCTACACTCAGGGTTTTGCTGCTGGGCCAGTCAATATTATCAACCGATGCCACCCAAACTCCCCTGAATTCATAATTGGGAGATTGTGCTTTCGTATTCTGCAAGCAACAACATGCAAGCAGAAAAATGCAATAAAGTTTATAAGTATTCATGGCACGAATATAAACCTAAGGCAACGGTTTTTATAAACTGTGGATGAAATAACAATAAAACACTTTGAATGCACAATCTGTGAAAACCAGAATGTATAAATAGAAAATATAATAAGAAAAGAGAGAAGCGCGGGTATCATTGACCTTGCTCTTCGCGCATTTTATCCAATAGTTTATTTAATAAAATTGCTTCTTCAGGATTTAGTGCATGCGGGATGTCATCCAGCTGGTTATTTTTTTTATCCAGTCTTTCCAATAATGCCAGCCCCTTTTTTGAAATAATTACATCCACCAGTCTTTTGTCAGTAACACAAATCTTTTTCTCAACCAGCCCCTTTTTCAGCATTCTTTCAACTATGCGACTGGTATCGCTCATTTTGTCGAGCATTCTTTCCCGAATCTGGAGGGTGCTAAGTGGCTCCTTACTTCCTTTTAAAATCCGGAGAATATTGTATTGCTGGGAGGTAATATCTTCAGACTCGAGAAATGTTTTGATTTTTTCAGCCAGCCAGCTAGCAGAAAAAATGATATTCACTGTTACTTTCTGATACTCATTCCGGAAAGATCGCTGCTGAATATCCTTTTCAATACCCATTGTATTAGTTTATGGTTGGGGGTTTATTGTTTATGGTTTGAAGATATTTAAAAAAGACTAATTCTAAAACCTAAATTACCGTTCCAAAATAGGCTAATCTTCCCAAACGCTGAGTCCCTCACTGCAATTGGCGCAGATATCAATATTTTTTCGACTCAACAGTAGTTCACGGCGAAATTGCTTATACCGATTGTTATGCCAGGTTTCTTTGAAACTTTGTTTCGACAGATCGCCCAATTGATGGGTGGCATCTTTGTCAAAACAACAGGGAACTACCAACCCATCCCAGGTAATCACATTTGCATGCCATAATTTCCAGCAATGATTGCGCAAACTGTTTTTGGCAACCATATTTCCCTGTGCATCTTTTTTATACCGGCTATATTTTTGATTTGAAGGAATCAGTTGATTCGGATCGTTTCGATAATCATACACCTGGGCAGTTTTAAAACGAACCTGGTCAACTCCGATTTTTTTTCCTAATTCCTTTACCTCTTCTATCTGGTGCTCATTGGGTTTTACTACGAGAAACTGGAAAAAAATAAATGGCGTTTTACTCTTCAGTGCTTTCTTCCATTTTACAATATTTCTGGCACCTTCCAACACTTTCTCCAGCCTGCCACCTACCCGATATTGCTCATACACTTCCTGGGTAGTACCATCAATGGAAATTATTAATCTGTCCAAACCACTTTCCACCGTTTCACGTGCTTTTTCATCAGTCAGGTAATGCGCATTGGTGGATGTAGCCGTATATATTCCTTTATCATGGGCATATTTTACCATTTGCAGGAATGCCGGATTTAGGTAAGGCTCTCCCTGAAAATAAAAAATCAGGTAAATTAGGTCTTTATGAATATCGTCAATGGTTTGTTTAAAAAAACTGTTTTCCAACATACCAGTGGGTCTGGTAAAAGCACGGAGCCCACTCGGACATTCAGGGCAACGAAGATTACAGGAAGTGGTGGGTTCGAATGAAATAGAAATGGGAAGCCCCCATTGAACTGGCTTACCACTAATTCGGCTTACCTGGTAGCTGCTATACACTTTTGCCGCGTTCCAAAATCGCCGTAAACTCAGCTTGCTGATTAAATTGATAGTATCTGTCCAGTTAAAATAAGCCATAGTAAACAATAAAAATAGCCCGGAATTTTGAGATCGCCAGTTTTAGTATCAGACCCTGCCCATGTTTTAATAAGTAGCCAAAGATCCGGATTCAATGGCAAAATGGACAGCTTGTCAATACGCCTGACAGCCCAAGATTTAACCCGGAAGGCTTTAACATTTTGTTGGTAAACTCATGACAGGTTTTCGTATCTATTTATACAGTAGGATGTTTCAGGCAGCGGAAAAATGATGCTGGGTATCTTTTTCAAAGTATTAACACAATGAACAATCCAACTGGTACAGGTTTTGCGTAGATATATATAGATAATAAGTAAACATTTTTCTCATAAGCAGTTAGTTTTGGTTGCGGTCCCGATTTCCATCGGGACCAATTTTTTTCTAGACCTGCCTAGATGCTTTTATACGCCAATAAACCAAAGTCAGTAAACTGCCTGCACTATCCGCAGCAATATCCAATAACTCAAAAGAACGTCCGGGTATCCAGTATTTCTGAACAAACTCCATGATAGTACCATAAGCAATGCCAGCCAGTGCAATCAGTAGAAAACAATTTTGCATTTTTGCCAGGGGGTAGCCTGATTTTGTAAAAGGATAACTAAAAAGAAAGCACAACAAAAAGAACATGCAGATATGTATCCATTTATCAGCATGAATCACTGCCAAAAAGGGGTATTTGGGAATATTGGAACCCGGCAGACATAGTAATACAAGGCTGATGATAAACCAGAAAATACCAGGAATAAACTGTTGAAAGCGCAAGGGGGTGCTGTTTTAGGAAGGGAAAGTACAACAACTATCCAACTTTACCAGCTACATACATCTGTTCAAGGGTAGGACTTGGGCTTCCACCTTTTTTCTCCAGAGTAATGGCAAAAACAGAGGCTTTGGGAATATTTTTCATTTTGCAAAGACCTGCGCATACGCCTATTACCCCAGCATCAACAGGTTTGCCGTCAACAATGGCCCAGAGTTGGTATTGTTTATCAGGAGCGGCTTGAGGCAGTTTATTGGGTAATACATAAACATCTTTTGATTTCGAATCCCAGAACACGGTAGCCAGGTTTTCTTCCCGGCCTTTTGTACCCGGCATCGATACTTTTATATAGGCCGGATCACTCATCATTTGCATGCTTTGGTACATATCCAACACTTTTGTCTGGATATTCTGGTTATCTGTGAAAAGACTATTCTTTTCAATCAGTAATGCCTGGTAAGCTGTTGAGGAAGCACGGAACTGGTTATAGAAATAGACATTCAAAGCAGCACTGGCAACCAGCAGAATAACAGAAGCTGCTGCCATGTATCGGGTAAAATGAAATCTATTGGGTAGGCTCACCAGTTTGGCCTGATCTGTCTTTTTTTCCTCCCTGAATTCTCCGGCCAGAGATTGAAACAACTGATCCTTAACATGAGCGGGGGCTGGCACAGCAGCTGCTAAGGCGGCTTTTTCCAGAGACATTTCAAACTCGTCAATCGCTTTCCTGATTTCAGGATACTGACGGCTTAATTGCTCCAGTTCTGCAGCTTCCTGTGGTTCAGCCATGCCAAGCACATAGCTTTCAATCACACCGCTTTCTATATAGGCCTTGATATTCACTTTATGGTTTAATAATGTCTCTTAATTGTATTAATGCGTTTCTTAACCTTGTTTTTACAGTTCCCAACGGTATACCCAGCGATTTAGAGATCTCATCCTGTGTATACCCTTGAAAATAAGCCAATTCAACCAACACTTTGTATTCATCCTTCAGGGTATGCACCATTTTGCGCAAACCCATCAGATCAGTATTGGTTTCGCTGGTTCCTCCCGATCTATATACGTCTTCAGTAAGTTCCCGGTTTTGTCTGCTGTTCTGAAAGCTTTTGCTCCTCACCGTATCTATAGAGGCGTTCCTTGAAATATTCAGCATCCAGGTAAATAACCGCCCTTTTGTGCTGTCATAACTGTCAATCTGACGCCATATTTTGATAAACACCTCCTGCAAAACATCGTTGGCCAATTCATCATCGTTCACAATATTGAAAATAATGGAACGTAATGCACCAGAATAATTCTCGTACAGGTAGCCATAGGCAAACTGGCTCCTTTGCCGTAACAAAAGTACCAGTTCGGTTTCGTTGTATTTGGTAACTACTTCCAAATCAGGGTTTCTTAAATAGGTTGTATGCTATATACGGGGCCGGAGCTTATCTGGATTTATCCAACCAGAGAAATATAGGCTTCACTACTAAGTAAAGCATCTACAGAAGCAGGATCACTAACGGTTAACTTGATCATCCAGCCATCCCCGTAAGGGTCAGAATTCACCAATTCGGGCTGTTTTTCCAGCAAGGGATTTACTTCCGTAACCGTGCCGGCCACAGGTAAAAACAGGTCACTCACGGTCTTTACAGCTTCAACCGTTCCAAAAATTTCTTCGGCAGAAAGGGTTTTGCCGGTAGTGTTGATATCAACATATACAATATCGCCAAGCTCATGTTGCGCAAAATCGGTAATGCCAATGGTGGCAACAGTACCTTCTAAACGGATCCATTCATGGTCTTTGGTGTAGCGAACGTTTGCTGGAAAATTCATATACTTTGGTTTATAGTGCAAATATTAGACAAAAATTGATTGAAAAGCCGTTTTCAATATTGTCTTATGCGTTTTGATTTTTTCTAAAACCCCTGCTGCTCAAAATAAAGCAATACATGATCCTTGATAAAATTCTCCTGTTCGGGCAAAAGCATGACGGGCAACTCCTTAATCTGCTGAAAATGGGGCCATCCATCCGCGTCATTTCCCTGTAAACTGTAATAACCACTCTGACTAAGCACTTTGCAAACGGCCACATGCATAAGATCCTGTTTTTGCTCTTTGGAAATTTTTTCTGCAATAAACCCAGTTTCCTGTATGCCAATTAAGAATAAAACCCCTTCTAAATCTGGTTTTTTGCCAAATCTTTCAAGCAATTTTGCCTCCAGTGCCCACCATCTTTGCTGAAAATCGTCATTTACAAACATATCCGGCAAAGGTAAACAGTGCATCATCACCCCGCAAAAGTTATCTTTGCCGCAAATAGTTATTCTATGTTACAAGTGAGTGTATTGCGTAACAATACAGCAGAAGTTAAAAGGAAACTGGCTAAAAAGCATTTTAACCAGCCTGAATTGGTTGACGAGATTATTAAATTTGACGACGAACGCAAGCGCCTGCAGGCCGAATTCGACGAATTACAGTCGAAAGTGAATAGTGCTTCCAAAGAAATTGGAAAATGGATGGCTCAGGGCAAAAAAGAGGAGGCAGAAGCCTTGAAAACAGCTGTAGCCGATTGGAAAATTTCACTTGACCCTTTAAAAGAGAAAATGACGCTGGCTGAAAAAGCCCTGGCCGATACATTGGTTTTATTACCTAACCTGCCCGCCGATGAAGTACCCGAAGGCAGTTCGCCTGAAGAAAATGTAACCGTAAAAGAAGGTGGACTGAAAAGGCCTTTACCGGAAGGTGCCGTTCCGCATTGGGACCTGATCACGAAATACCAGTTGGTTGATTTTGAAACCGGGGTAAAGATTACGGGAAGAGGATTTCCTTTGTATAAAGGGCAGGGGGCTAAATTGCAAAGAGCCCTGGTTCAATATTTTTTAGATTTTAATACTGCTGCAGGATACACTGAATATTTACCTCCTTTTATGGTAAATGAAGCAAGTGCATTTGCTACCGGACAACTGCCGGATAAAGAAGGACAGATGTACCATGCCACTGCCGATAATTTTTACCTGATACCTACGGCCGAAGTGCCCGTAACCAATATTTACCGCGATTCAATTGTAAAACTGGAGGAATTGCCTATTAAAATGACGGCTTATTCTCCTTGTTTTAGAAGAGAGGCCGGTAGTTTTGGAAAAGATGTACGCGGATTGAATCGTGTTCACCAGTTTGAAAAAGTGGAAATCATACAGATTGTAGAGCCTTCAAAAAGTTATGAAGTGCTGGATCAAATGGTAGCGCATGTAGAAAATCTTTTATTGTCTTTAGAACTACCTTATCGTATTCTCCGCCTTTGTGGGGGTGATATGGGTTTTGCCAGTGCCATTACCTATGATTTTGAAGTGTTTAGTGCCGCGCAGGAAAGATGGCTGGAAGTTAGTAGCGTAAGCAATTTTGAAAATTTTCAAACCCATCGAATGAAATGCCGTTATAAAGATGCAGATGGGAAGATGCAACTTACCCATTCACTAAATGGAAGTTCACTGGCATTGCCCAGAATTGTTGCCTGTTTACTAGAAAACAACCAGGTAGCCGATGGCATTGAACTGCCAAAAGTATTGCATAGTTATTTCGGAGCCGCCAAAATACGATAAGGGGTAATTAGTAAGATTTGTTGTATTGATAATCAGGTTATTGAAGGGTATGGGTATTGCCTGCTGCCATACCCATACCCTTCACTCTTTTTAATTATATTTGAAAAGAAACCTCATTCGGCCTATGAAATGGATAAAGAGAATTGGATTTCCCTTGCTGGGAATATTCCTCCTGCTGAATATTATTGCCATATCTCAGGCATACCAGTTCACACATTTTTATCCCAACATCCCCCCTGCTAAAAAACCGGATGAAATGAGTTTCGGAGAGAAAGCTTCGGCGATTTTCTTTGGGGTTCATTATCCCAAAAGCGTGGTAGTAGATTCATTGCAGGTTCCTCATGAAAGTTTTACCATTAAAGCATCTGATGATATTAGTTTAGAATGTTGGTATGCAAAAGCTGAAAAGACAGCAAAAGGAACCGTGATTATGTTTCATGGCCATGCCAGTTCTAAAAGCGGTATCATAAAAGAAGCTGAAGCTTTTCACCAGTTAGGATGGAATGTGCTGATGACAGATTTCAGGGCGCATGGTAATAGCGAAGGCACGGTATGCACCATTGGCTTTGAAGAAGCAAAAGATGTAAAAGCCGCCTATGATTATATTGAAGCAAAAGGGGAGAAAAATATTGTGCTATGGGGCATTTCATTAGGCGCCTCCACTATCCTGAAATCAGTGGCAGATTATAATAATATCAAACCCAATAAAGTAATATTAGAAATGCCATTTGGCAGTTTAACAGATGCCGTGAAGGGCAAACTGAGAACTATGCATCTTCCCGAACAGCCTTTCAGCACCCTGCTTACTTTATGGGGAGGAGCAGAACAGGGATTCTGGGCTTTTGATATGAACCCGGAAGAATATGCTTCCAAACTCAATTGTCCAGTATTATTACAATGGGGTATTAACGACCAACGGGTAACGGAAACTGAAACCAATACCATCTATAAAAATCTCGCCAGCCACGATAAACTCATGATTAAATACGCCCATAGCGCTCATGAAAGTCTATACAAAAAAGAACCCGAAAAATGGCTGGCCACAGTCGGTGGTTTCTTAAACAAGTAATCTCAAAACACCCCTTCAAAATTCAACATTCCTTATTCATCTGTTCAATATTCCTAAGGTCGTATCTCCACCCTCGTTCCTAACGGCAACAGATCAAACAATTCCTGTACATATTTATTTTTAGTACTAATACATCCTTCTGTCCAGTTTTGTACCTGATCTATCGCAAAATCTTCGTTTGGCCAGGTGCCATGTATTCCAATATCACCTCCAATCTTAGCATCTATGGGTATCAGGCCTTGTTCTTTACGGCGGTTAAATTTTTCATAGCTCTCTTTATTGGGATAATCGATGGCCATAAACCTATCCCATTTTTCATGCACCCTTTTATAAGTAATATGAAATATTCCCTCCGGTGTTTTTCTATCACCCTGCATCATCTTATCGCCCAGGTCATTATTTCCAAAAACAGCGGGATAGGTTGCCAGCCAGCTACCCGATACAGAATCATATAACCTGAGTTCATGCCTGCTTTTGATAATCATCACGGAATATTTATTCCCGGATGTAGCAACAATAAAAGAAGTGTTACTAATAAACAGGCTTACGGTTATCAATGGAAAAAGCAGGCGCTTCATGCATTTTATTTACTACTAAACTAAGTAAACAACCTGTTGTAATTGGGTTAATTCACTAAAAATTAAGTTAATGAAAACTGAATCATACCTATGATAAATAAAACACCCCTTAGAAAAGGGGCGTGTATGATATAAACATGAGAAGAAAAAATGGATTGGGTAGACTTTGTTTTGCAAATACTACCAATTGCTAAACCGGATACCTACCGCATAAGGAAACTGTTCAACCCGGGTAACAGCCTGCTGTAAACGGTTAATACTATAGGAGCCATATAAACGTACCGGTCCAAGACCAATCTCTCCAATAGCAGCCAAACGCCAGGGCTCCAGGTTGAAATCGCCACTGTATTTTTGTTTACCTCTTTGGCTGCTGATTTGTTTGTTACGACTATCCACCAGATATCCAGCACTTACACCAGCACTAAAGCTTAAACCTCTGCGACTATCCGGTGTTGTGTTGAAATTAAGCATGAAGGGTACGGTTAAATAGCCAACATAGAGTTTGTTTTTTGAAAAACTGATAGAATCATTATATACATAAGGTACCGGGTCTTTTCTAAAACTGATACGACTATCATACCGGAAATTATACATTTCCAATCCCAAACCGTATTTCAGGTTAACCACATGTTTGATCAGGTTCATCTTTTGCATAAAGAACCAGATATTCACATTGCTCGATTTGCCGGTATTGAGTGTATAGCTGTTTTGATTTACGGGTCCGTCGGCTGGACGAAAAGTTTTGAAATAGTTGCCCGCCTGTGCAGAACTATAATCGGTATTATCTCTGTAATTGGCAAAGCCCAGGTCAAATATGAACCAGTTGGTGCTGATATTATTTTTCCTTTTGGTGCGACGGGAAGCGGTATATTCAATATTTACAAAATTGTTTTTTGTAACCGATTCGGAACTGGTATTGCCTTTGTTTTTTTTGATAATAATAAAATTACCCACTTTCACAGTGTCTGAACTGGTAGAAGAACTACTGTCTGTTTGCGCGAAACTCACTCCAGCCATTAACATAACTGTCATAAAACATACTAAGCGTTTCATATATATCTCTTTTGTATTTATCGTAATGATCGGTTGCCGTTTACAGCAAGGTTTTCTGATTTGCTATCCTCTTCCTGTTTGGCTTTGCTACGAAACAGCGTACTGGCTTTTCGGAAGAAGCCTCTTAATTTATCCTTATTGATCTCTATAGAACCCAGGTAAAGACTTTTCTTTTCATCCTCTGTATCCAGTTCTTTGTAAACTGCTTGCCGGGCAGTGATCGCAGAACCGGAATTCTCATCTATACGATCAGTTACACGTACAGCATCACTATTTATGATAGGAACGGTATTATTTGCCAGTATTTTTTCCGAAGCACTGTTCACCTCTGTGCTTTCGGCCCTGCTCGGAATAATCGTTTCCTCAATGGGTTTTGTTACTGACGGCATATTGGTTGATACATCCTCATTTTGAATACCTGCATCCGATAAATCTTTGGTAACCCTTGTTATATTGTTTGATGCCAATACTGCCGGGTTCTTATCTGAAATGTCAGTAGTTGTCTGGTCCTTATCTGTACCTGGTGTAACCGAAACTGAATTCCCTTTTTTTGTCAGGCCGTTAGGTTTTTCACTAGTCGAATTTTTTGCGACCAAAGCTTCTGGTGAACGATAACCCGGTACAATTGTCCATAAGAGTACAACCAACCCAATCAAGGCAGCAGCAACCGCTATTTTCCATCTATGTAGGTAAATAACCGGCTTGTCTTCTTTATGATACAAGGAAGATTTATCCGGAAACAGAACCACTTCAATCGGCAATTTTGTTTGTGTAAGCTGGTTGAAAGTTTCCTGAAAAAATGGATGCTCAGATAGAAATGAATTCAGCTTATCCTTTTCCTGCCGGCCGAGTTCATTATCAAGCGCTAATAAAAAAGCTTCTTCATAAGCGGCTACATCCATCTTTTTTTCGGCAAACCGATACAAAGTGTTTTTATCTTCAAAAGCAAAATGCTCAACAGGAAGTTTGGTTTGTTGGTATACGGCAAACTCATCAGCAAGGTCAATATTTTCCTGTACAAACAGCGCTACCGCTTGTTTGTCTGTAGCAGATAGCTCACCATCTGCATACAGCAGGAAAAATTCCTCGTAATTCTGCCGGTTAATCATTTTATTTTGTTTCCTTTTATACGTTTTATTATCTGATATTCTCTGCACTTACTAAATAGGTCCGTAAAGTCTGCCTTGCTCTATGTAAATAAACTTTTACCTGACTTTCATTCAATCCCATGATCTCGCCGATCTCTTCATAACTATAGCCTTCATAATCTTTCAGCATAACCAGGCTTTTCTGTGTCTCATTCAACCGGCTAAGTGCCTCCATCAAAGTTTTCTTTAGGTTGCTTCCGGTTGTGGGTTGTAGCACCCTTCCATCTTCCGCAAAATCATCTTTCAGTTGAATTCTTTTTACTTTCCGGATATGATCGATCATCTGATTATAGGCAACCGTAAATAAATAAGATTTCGATTTCTCCGACTCAACCGATTCCCGGTTACGCCATAATTTTTCGAAAGCTGTTTGTACAATATCACGGGCGTCTTCCTCATGCCGAAGATTCTTCACGATAAAGCGGTACACATTATCGGCATATTGGTTAACACATTGGTTATATTCCTTCTCAGTCATAAACAGCTTAAGTAATGTAAAGCCTTGCTTGTATGGTAGTTATACGTTCCACGAGAAATTTTGTTACATTCCTGTAAAACAAATTTACAGCCGAAGAATCCTGATAATCTGGAAACTATCCGGTATTCCGGATTAGCTAAAGGGATAACCCGGCCAGAATGGACAAATATGGGATGAAAAAACGGATGCTTAATAATCAATCACCTGCTCCTGAATCGATACAGGAATATCCCGCCAGTCATATTGCTGATTTCTAAGCTGCGGCTCAAAACCGGCTTCTTTAATCGCTTCCTGCATGGTTTTATAGGTAAACCTATGCGGGGCACCGGCAGCACTTACCACATTTTCTTCGATCATAATACTGCCAAAATCATTGGCACCACCATGCAAACAGATTTGTGCGGTTTGCTTACCCACTGTTAACCAGCTGGCCTGTATGTTTTTTACATTGGGTAACATAATCCGGCTGATAGCAATCATGCGGATATATTCATCAGGAGTGGTTAAATTATGTACCCCACGTATACGTGCCAAAAGAGTATCTACATCCTGGAAAGTCCAGGGAATAAAAGCAAGAAAACCCTTGGCATTTTCCGGTTTCTGGCTTTGCACTTCCCGTATTCTGGTGAGATGAATAAATCTTTCTTCCAGGGTTTCTACATGACCAAACATCATGGTAGCACTGGTGGTAATATTCAGCATATGTGCTTCGTGCATGATATCCAGCCATTCGTCTGCGCCGCATTTTCCCTTAGAAATCAGTCTTCGCACCCGGTCAACCAATATTTCTGCTCCCGCACCTGGTAATGAATCAAGCCCCGATTCCTGCAAGGCTTTTAATACATCGTGGTGACTCATCTTTTCCAGCTTACAGATATGCGCTATTTCGGGTGGCCCCAGTGTATGTAGCTTAATATTTGGAAATTCCTGTTTGATCTGCCGAAAGGTCTTAGTATAAAAATCCAAACCTAATTCAGGATGGTGCCCGCCCTGCAACAATAACTGATCACCTCCAAATTTCAGGGTTTCCTCAATTTTCTTGCGATAAGTGGGCATATCGGTGATATACGCTTCTGCATGACCCGGAATGCGGTAGAAATTGCAGAACTTACAGTTGGCAACACAAACATTGGTGGTGTTTACATTTCGGTCAATTTGCCAGGTAACTTTATTATGGGGCACCTGTTTTTTCCGCATTTCATCTGCCACATACATCAATTCAGTGAGAGGAGAATGCTCAAATAAAAACATCCCTTCTTCTATACTTAAAAATTCAAATTGAAGTGCTTTCTGATATAAATCCGCTAATTGCATAATCCACTTTGGTTTAAACAACAAAGGTAGGGTGATAAGGTTGATTGAACTATTGGCAATGCAGCGTTATTTATAATCTGGTTGACCTGTGTGGTATAATAGAGATTCCACCCACACAAATTAAATATTATTCGTATATTTCAATCGAATGCGGTCATTTCTATCTACCCTGATACTGATTTGCTTTTTCGGCAAAAGCCCGGCCCAGGAGGAATTTATTCCCCCTCAGGCAAAGCTTCTGACGAAATTTCCCTTTGCCCATCTGTATGGGGGCATTATTTTGTTAAAAGCCAGGCTGGATAATTTTCCGGATACCCTCAATTTTGTGTTAGATACCGGAAGCGGAGGCATCTCCCTGGATTCTACTACTGTAGATTACCTGAAATTGGCCCATG
Organism: uncultured Bacteroidota bacterium; assembly: GCA_903926855.1. Classification (GTDB taxonomy): domain Bacteria; phylum Bacteroidota; class Bacteroidia; order Chitinophagales; family Chitinophagaceae; genus Sediminibacterium. Next base: position 17,932 of record CAIYKV010000087.1, read on the forward strand.
TACCCAGCGATAGAACCATTCGCGGAATCGGCGGGATTAAATCGGTTGATTTTGCCAATGACCATACATTGCGATTACCCGGACTCGAAATAAATCACTTAGATTTTCATATCAATGATTATGACCTACTCACCAGTGTGTATGGAGTTAAGATTGATGGGGTAATTGGATATAGTTTCTTCAGACGGTTTATTGTAAAAATTGATTACGATGTAATGAAAGTTGAAGTATACACTCCGGGAACCTTTCATTATCCACGTGGCGGATATTTATTAAAACCCAATTTTTCGACCTTGCCCATGCAGTCGGCCATCATTAAAGATGATCACCCGGTTTTGAGCAGGTTTATTTTTGATACCGGGGCAGGTTTGAATTTTCTGTTGTCAAATGATTTTGTGGAGGATAGTACTCTTTTTAAGAAGAAACGAAAATTCTATCCCACCCAGGCAGAAGGTATCGGCGGAAAACGAAAAATGACACTTACGATTGCAAGGGAAATCAAGCTGGGTCCCTATCGATTTAAAAAAGTGCCCATACATGTTTTTGAAGATGATTATAATGTGACCTCCTATCCGTTACTGGGTGGAATTATAGGAAATGATATACTCCGCAGGTTTAACGTAATCATGAATTACCCTGAACAAAGTATTTACCTCAAACCCAATACACATTACATTGACCCCTTTGATTATTCCTATACCGGCTTAGGAATCTATTTATTAGAGGGAGAAATCAGGGTAATTGATGTAATGAAAAATTCCCCAGGCGATAAAGCAGGGTTTTTACCAGGCGATATCATTTTTTCAGTAGAAAGCAATGCCTCAAAAAATATACAAACCTATAAAAACCTGTTTCAAAACAGTATCGGGAAAGTGAGGGTGGTAATATTCAGAGATCAGAAACCGATGGTACTGGTACTTGATGTGAAAGACATCCGCAGATAAACACTGTAAGTTTCCGTCTCCGAAAATGACTTAGGTTGATTTTAGTGGGTTATTGGGTTCTCCACCTTATGTTGACAATACACAAAATTGTAACTGTTTAACTGGCAATCTTTTGCATAACCGATTGTCATCTTTACCCAGTAAATCCCATTTTTTTGGATGTAATTCCCATAAGTAATCGATTCAGTTTTATTTACTGCCATTATTAAATTATTACCTATTGCAGGAACCGGAATCAAACTGTACTTTACTCTCTCTCTATTTTCATCATTAAACCCAACAAAAATGAAAAAATTATTTTACCTGCTTGCTATTGCTGTATCTGTTACTGCATGTACTAATCAAACAAAAACTGCAGAAGTGAAAGCTGATTCAGTTGTAATGCCGTATACTGCTACCTATTCATCTAACTTTGTTGTTTCGGATAACCCTAAAAATGCACAGTCCGTGTTGCAATCTTATAAGGATTGGGAAGATAATAAACTGAATAATGCCCCTGCGTATTTTGCAGATACTGTAGCCATGACTTACTCGGATGGAACCCAATTCAGGCTGGGCCGCGACAGTATGGTACGTCATTTCCAAAAAGACAGGGATAGTTTGACCAGTTCTAAAATTGAAGTGCTTGCTGTAACCAATTTGCACAGCGTTGATAAAAATGCTGACTGGGTAAATGTATGGTATAAACAAACCGACACGTATAAAACAGGGAAAGTTGATTCAGCATTTTATCAGGATGATAACAATTTAGTGAACGGTAAGATTGTCTGGATTAATTCCAAGAAACAGATTTTAAAGAAAAAATAAGCTGCTTTTAGTAAGGCACAGATAATGAAAAGTGTATTATTCATAAAAGAACGATACATTATTTTATGAATAATACGCTAAGAATTATCTGTGTTTTTAAAATAACATTCAGTTTACAATACACCAAATACCAATTTTCCGCTTTTGATTGATCAGGAAACCTTCTTATTATCAAATCATTTAGCGGTCATACCTCAACTGGATTGTAATGTTCAACACCTCTCGCTTTTCTGCCCCGATTCCTAAATCTGTTACAACAAATGAGGAGTAACCGGATTCAAAAAATTATTGGTAAATGTAAATGCCTGATTTAGAAGGATTCACTTCAAAACGCTTATATATCGTGATGGGGATTATTTTCTTCTCCGAAAATCCCTAATACCCTAATTTGCATCTTCATTTACAAAAATCATCCTGATTTTTATTATTATGATTGAATATGATCGTTTTGTTTTAGATAATGGATTACGCGTTTTGGTTCACCAGGACCATTCAACTCCGATGGCGGTAGTGAACATTATGTATGATGTGGGCGCCCGTGATGAAAACCCGGAGAAAACCGGTTTTGCGCATTTATTTGAGCACCTCATGTTCGGAGGCAGCATCCATATACCCGATTATGATGAGCCTTTGCAAAGAGCCGGTGGTGAAAATAATGCCTACACAACCAATGATCTTACCAATTATTATTGCCAGTTACCTGCCGAAAATATTGAAACCGCTTTCTGGTTAGAAAGTGATCGGATGTTAAGTCTTGCATTTGGTGAAAAAAGTCTTTCCGTTCAGAAAAAAGTGGTTTGCGAAGAATTCAAAGAACACTATCTCAATAAACCCTATGGTGATGTATGGCATAAAATGCGTGAACTCGCTTATAAAGTACACCCTTACCGATGGATGACCATAGGGAAAGAATTAAGTCATGTTGAGAATGCCAATATTGATGATGTAAAAGCTTTTTTCTGGAAACATTACCGGCCCGTAAATGCCATATTGGTGGTGGCAGGGGCAGTAAAACCAGACAATATCAAGCGACTGGCAGAAAAATGGTTTGGAGATATTCCGATGGGCGAAAAATATCATCGTCATTTACCGGCCGAACCCAAACAAACAGAAGCCAGAAGATCAGAAGTCTATGCCAAAGTACCTGTGGATGCTTTTATCAAAACCTGGCATATGGATGCAAGACTGGAAAAAGGATATTATGTAGCAGACCTGATTACTGAAATTTTAGGCGGTGGCGCTTCTTCGCGATTATATGAATCACTGGTAAAAGAAAAGCAATTGTTTTCTGCTTTGGATGTGCATCATTGGGGAAGCACAGATAAGGGATTACTGGCCATAGAAGGAAGATTGGTGAATGGAATAACCCTGGAAGCAGCTGAACAGGCAGTGGAAGAAGAGTTAGCCAAAATACAAGCGATAACGGTGAATGAAAACGAATTACAGAAAGTAAAAAACAAAACAGAAAGCATGATTGCTTTTGAAGACATGAGTGTAATGAACAGGGCCGCCAGTCTGGCAACCTATGAATTACTGGGCGATGCACAATTAATGAATACAGAATTAGGCAAATACCAGGAGATCACTGTGGCAGACATTCAACAGTATTGCAAAGAAATTTTTCGGAGTAGCAATAGCAATACTTTATTCTATCATGCACAAAAATAACATTGCTGTATACCTGATAAATGAATTCATCGAAGAAAAAAAGAAGTTACAACCATATGCCAGATAGAAAAAATGCCCCGCAAATTATAGATGCTGTTGATATGCATCTTGAATTAAAACCATACGAATCCTATACTTTAGATAATGGAGTGGAGGTTTATGCATTTAATGGTGGGGAAGAAGAGGTATTGATGGTTGAGTTGGTTTTTTTTGCAGGTAACTGGTACGAAAAAAAAAATATAGTAGCTGCTACCACCAATTTCATGTTGAAAAATGGGACGAAAAAGAAGAACGCTTTTGCCCTCAATGAGCATTTTGAATTTTATGGTGCTTATCTGAACAGGCATTGTTATAATGAAACCGCCACAATTACATTGCATTGTTTAAGCAAACATCTTTCAGAACTATTGCCGGTAACTGCCGAGATCATTACTGATAGTGTTTTTCCTGAACAGGAGTTGTTGATCTATAAACAAAACCAGAAACAACGACTTGAAATCAACCTGAAAAAATGTGATTTTATCGCCAATAGGCTGATTGATGAATATATATATGGGTTTCATCACCCTTACGGAAGGTACACATCAACCCTCGATTATGAAGAATTGCAAAGAGAAGAGCTTGACGCATTTTATAAGCAATACTATACAAACGGCAAATGCATCATTTTCACCGCGGGAAAATTACCTGCTGATATAATACCCCAATTAAATAAGGCATTTGGTCACCTGCCCTTTCAACAAAATAGTTTATCAGATAAACAATTCAATCCCGCTCCCGCAGAGTTACTAAAATATAACATCTTAAATGATCCGGAAGGTGTACAGGGAGCTATTCGAATTGCACAACCCTTCCCTAACAGGCATCACCCCGATTTTTCAAGAATGCAGGTATTGAATAATATTTTCGGGGGTTATTTCGGGTCGAGGTTAATGAGTAATATACGTGAGGACAAAGGCTATACCTATGGCATCCATAGTCATTTGCAAAACCATATTCATACCAGTGCTTTGGTGGTGAGTACGGAAGCGGGCAGGGATGTATGTGAAGCTACCATTGCAGAAGTATATAAGGAAATGGCCATACTGAGAACTGAACCCGTGGAAGAAGAAGAACTGGCATTAGTCAGAAATTATATGATTGGATCACTGATCGGCGATCTGGATGGTCCGTTTCATATTATAGCCCGATGGAAGAACTATATATTGAACGGAGTAACCGATGAATATTTTTATAATAGCATCGATACCGTTAAAAATATTTCAGCCGAAGAGCTCCGTGAATTGGCACGCAAATACCTGAATCCTGAACAGTTTTATGAATTATTGGTAGTGTGAGTGGAAAATCCGGTCTATGTGACCAGGCCTTTCCAGTTAAGTCTGACCAGGAAACCTGCTGATTATCAATCCATTTAGTGGTTAGACGTAACCGGATTTTAATGGGTAAGGTCTCCGGATTTCCCAGACAATGGAAGCTCTGTTATTCCTACAACTATGTCCTCGAGCATAAATGGAATTGATAGAATATATAGCTGGGAACACCCGAGTGGCTATACTTTAATATTTTCCCCTTCCTGTAGAGATGCTTTATCAGATACTGTTGTATGTACAAGTATTTCTGATGATTTAATGGTCATTAGTGTAAAACAAAAACCTAATATTGGGTTTCGTTTTGAAGTTGATACACTTAAAAAAATAAGATTCTGGAATCCATAAATATATACTACCTAACTATGAAATCATTATTTACTTGTTTGTTAGTTATTGGGTTTATGATTGTGAACGCGCAAAAAAAATACGACTGTATAGTATTTACAAAAACTACAGACTCTTCTTTGAAAACTCGCATTTTTGGAAAATTATCTTTTGTTAGTGATTCAAGTATTACTATGAATTTAAACAGCAGAGACACATCACTTTTTTGGAAGAATATTAAAAGTATCCGTTTTCGAAAACATAATGGTTTTTCCAGAACTGTATTACCAGTATCTGTTTTTTCAGCTTCTGTTTTAATAGGCTACCTTACGTCCATTTATGGAACTGGGATAGCATCTCGATTATCTTTATCAGAGTTTGCAGTGGTTGATATTGTATATAGTGTTGCGGCTTTGCCCATAGTAACTATTATCTATTTTCTGACTCGAAACCACATCTTTAACATAAACAATTATGAAGATTATAAAAGGCTAAAAATTCATTCTTCAAAATATATTTTTAGTACTTCCTTTTAATGCTGCAAAAACGAATGAGTTCATTTGCTTTTTTAAGCTGATGAGAGTTATATGCTTACACGTTGCAAAACTTGTAACATTTGCAACGATTTTCCCGAAACCCCCAAACCCGCGCCAGTGCTGAATCGAGCTTTTCGCAAAAGATAGTTGCATAAGTATTTATTGTTGCAACTATCTTTTGCGAATATTTACAAAAAGGAGAGCGAAGCCTTATCAAAAACACGAACGGTTACAAAAATGATAAGGCTTCAGGCACTACTGCTAATTGTACTGATTTTCAGGTTAGTCCATGCATATGCATAGCTTTCCTTCTATGTTTGAAAACCTGCAAATCCTGTAAATGGTAAACAAGTAACCAAAAGAAATAAATGGTAACTTGAAGCATAAATAAAAAACCATGGGAAAGTTTTTTACCAAAACAATTGCCACTGCCTTAGCCGTTCTGTTTGCCGCCTATATTTTGAATGGCATCCATGTAGACAATACCATTACCGCATTATTGGTAGCTGTGGTGCTTGGTTTGCTGAATAGTTTTATCAAACCTATTCTCATCATCCTTACCATACCCATCACCCTGTTTACACTCGGGTTATTCTTATTGGTCTTCAACATTATTATTGTAAAATGGGCAGCCAGTATCGTCAGCGGGTTTACCGTAGATGGATGGTTTGCTGCTTTATTATTTAGCCTGGTGGTCAGTTTTATTTCTTCCGTTATTGAAGGCATTATTGGTTCAGGAGGGGAAAAAGATCGCTCATAATGAAGCAATCAGGTCTTTTACTTTATCCCTGATCAGGTCCCTTACCTGATTAAATTCAGCAGGTTCTAAATGTTTTGGATCAGGTATTTGCCAGTCAATAAATTGTTTGGCCGGCATCCATGGACAGGCATCTCCACAACCCATGGTAACTACGGCATCAAAAGGGGCATATTGTTCCACTTCCTGCAAAGATTTACTATCATGTTTGCTTAGATCATATCCCAGTTCCAGCATGGCAGCGATGGCTTTGGGGTTTACGATACCACTGGGTTTACTGCCCGCACTATACGCTTCGATTTGTTCACCACCTATGATTTTGGCAAAAGCCTGACTCATCTGACTACGGTTACTGTTTTCAATGCAAACGAATAAGAGTTTCTTTTTTCCCATTTTTTATTTTTTTAAAATTTGATGTATGGCAACGGCGAGCAAGGTTCCAGCAAATGGGGCTGTGAGATATACCCATAGATTATGAAAATTTGTACTGATCACAGCAGGGGCAATTGATCTGGCCGGATTCATAGAAGCGCCCGAAATTGGGCCGGCAAACATGGCTTCCAGTAATACAACTGATCCAATCGCAGCTCCTGCAAAAAGTCCTTGTTCTTTAGATCCGGTAGCAACCTGTAAAATCACAAACATCAGAATAAAGCTTAGTATGATTTCCAGTACAAAAGATTGCATTGCATCATTGGCAGGTAAAGTAGCACCCAGGAAAACAGAACCCGGGAAGAGAAATTTGATAACCAGACTGGCCGCCAATGCACCGGCTAACTGACTGGCGATATAAGGGAACACTTGTTTCCTGGCAAACACTTTGTTGGCGGCAAAAGCAATCGTAACGGCCGGATTCATATGCGCACCTGAAATGGGACCGATGGAATAGATCATCGCCATTACAATTAATCCGAAAGTAATGGCTACTCCAATATGTGTAACTGCCCCTTGGGTTACTTCATCAACTACTGCAGCACCTGTTCCGCAAAAGACAAGCATAAAAGTTCCCAGAAATTCGGCCAGGTATTTTTTCATTCGATCCCTGTTTTATCACTTCTTCTTTCCAATAAAACCGTATCTCTCCAAACACCATTCATTTTCCCAATCCGCTCTCTTGTTCCCAGTATCCTGAATCCGCAGGCTTTATGAATAGCCAAACTGGATGCATTCTCAGGAAAAATACCTGCCTGTAAAGTCCAGTAATTTGCTTTTTCGCTTTCTTCAATCAAAGCCTGTAATAATTGTTTACCAATGCCTTTACCTCTTGCTGTGGCCCTAACATAAATACTTACTTCTCCCACACCAGCATACACGCATCTTCCGCTAACCGGAGTAATAGCGGCCCAACCCAAAACAGTATCGCCTTCAACAGCAACCAATCTGGGTGTAGGGGCATGTGCTGCATCCCATTCTTCCCATTGAGGCGCGTTAGTTTGAAAAGTGGCATTACCAGTGGCAATGCCTTCTGTATAGATGGCTAAAACAGATTCCCCGTGGGAAGGGAGCATTGGGAGGATTTGCATGTTTTTAAATGGTTAATGGCTAAATTGTTTTATGGTTTTTTATGCGATAAATCATTCTTTATATGACAAGCTGATACTTGATGCTTAATTAATCACAGCATCCCGGGGCACAGCAGGCTTGCTTTTGATCAGTTGCTTTCTCTGCATACACAGTTATGCTTTTGATACTGGCTCCGCTATTTCTAAAAGAAGCGATTTCTTCCTGGGTAAAATATTCCAGTAGAATATCATCGGGCACTATAATGTCTTTTTCTTTTTGCAGGGTTATATTACTAAATCCGGTTGCTTCAATCAATTCCAGGTATACTTGTTTTTGAATGGCGCCGGATATACAACCTGCATACATTTCGGCAGCTGATTTTAATTTGGCAGGTAACTCTCCTTCCAATACAATATCAGAGATACTGAAATGTCCGCCGGGTTTTAATACGCGAAACACTTCGGATAATACATTAAATTTATTGGGTACCAGGTTGAGTACACAATTACTCACTACCACATCAGCAATATTCGCAGATACGGGCATATGTTCAATATCACCGAAGCGAAATTCTATATTATGGTAGTTGAGTTTTTCTGCATTCTCTCTGGCTTTTTCAATCATTTTCTCGGTGAAATCAATACCGATTACTTTGCCTTTCTCACCGGTAATAGCCCTGGCTACAAAACAATCATTACCTGCACCGCTACCCAAATCAATTACGGTATCGCCGCTTTTGATTTTTGCAAATTCAGTGGGTAAACCACAACCCAAGCCAAGGTCTGCATCAGAAGTATATCCTTCCAGGTGGGTATAGTCATCTGCCATCAGGTTATATACTTCAGTACTGCAGGCACCCGAGCCACAGCAGGATGCTGCATTTTGTGAACGGGGTTGTTCGGCTATCGTGCTGTATTTTTCTTTCACCAATTCTTTCAATGTGTTTTCGGTTTGCATATATATTTAGTTTAGTGTTTTCTTTAGCAGCAGGATTTTTGTTGTTGCACTTTTAATGAGGAGAACAGGGTATTGAACTCATGACTGAATTTTTCAAATGCTTTCCAGTTAATGCAGTAACAGCTTTTCGGGCCTTCTACAGTTCCACTGATCAGTCCGGCTTCTTTTAATTCTTTTAAGTGTTGTGAAACGGTAGATTGTGCCAAGGGTAATATTTCTACGATCTCTCCACAGATACATTGGTTCTGTTCTGCCAATATTTTCAGAATCGCAATACGGGCCGGATGCGCAAAAGCTTTGGCAAACTGGGAAAGATCCTGCTCTTTCTGGGTAAAGGAGCTTGTTTTGGGACTAGCCATTGATTTATCGTTTTTGTACGATAATACAAAGTAAATGCTTTTTTGTTAATAATCGTATTTATACGATTATTATTTTTTTAGTTTCTAGCCCGTATGATTTTGATAGGAGTTAACCATAGATTGCATCTCTTTTTATATTATTAAATGCACAGTTAAGCCACAGAATAACTACAGTATACCCACTAGAATGTGGGTTTACTGTGGGTGAACTGTGGGTGAACTGTGGGTGAACCTTGAGTTTGCTATGCCTGTAAAGCGTATTTAGTATAGGACAGGACAGGACACTTAGCTATACCAACCTGACTCATCTGGAGCTTGATTTACTGTAGTATATTTCCCGATTAGTTTGCTTTTTGGTTAGTGAAACCAGTAATCAGATTTATTTGGCAGCTCCGTTCATCCTATGATATTTACCACTCACCACAATACAAAAACACTAAATTTTTATAAATCATTTATAATCAATGATTTATAGTAAGCCAGTTATCATCCGCTACCTATTACTTAAAAAAACATGGTACTGTGTGTTGCATAGTACCAAATAAATCCCCATCTTTGTGTTGTCAAAGGATGAAAGAGGCAAAACCGATCCATCCTTTCAAAACAAAAATCATTATAAACACATTTAATAGAAACACCATGAAAACGCAAAACACAACCTTCTTTCAAACACTGGGTCAAAACCAACTCGAAAATTTAGTGAAAGAAGTAAAAGAAACCGTTGCTACCAATCTTACCCAGATTAACCGGAAAACTGCTTTTGGAACAGCAGATCTCTGGAACCTGGAGCGTAACAGAAGAAACAGGGTTATCAGGAGACATTTAGCATAACACTCAATTCTTTCCCGATAGTCAGAAATAATTCAATCACCGGGTCCTTCACTAAAAATGTCAGGATCCGCAAAAACGCCGGTTATGGATATTCAGAACACACAAAGTCAGATGCGAAAGGGCGTATTGGAGTTTTGCATTCTTTCCATCATTCGCCAGGGAGAAGTCTATCCCAGTGATCTTGTAGAGAGAATGAAATCTGCCAACCTGCATATTCTGGAAGGCACACTCTACCCGTTGCTTACCCGTTTAAAAAACGCAGGCCTGCTAACCTACCGCTGGGTAGAAAGTAATAGCGGACCACCACGCAAATACTTTGTAATGACAGATAAGGGTTTGGAGTTTTATAGTGAACTGGAAAGAACCTGGCAGGAACTGGCCGATGCAGTTCATGCACTCACAAGACCCGCATCAGATAATCCATCCGATGAAAACCCCACCCAACCTTAACCAACCTAAACTGAACATACCATGAAAAAGGTAATTAATATAAACTTTCAAGGCAGGGTAATACCTATCGAAGAATCTGCTTACGATATACTGAAGCAATATGTAGAAAGCCTGCGTAGATTCTTTGCCAACGAGGAAGGTCGCGACGAAATCATCAATGATATCGAAGGCCGTATCGCCGAATTATTTGGTGAAAGCCTCAAAAAAGGAAGTACCTGTATTACAGATGATGATGTAAACCATATCATCGCCAGTATGGGCCGCCCGGAAGACTTTGAAGATGAGGAAGGCAAAGTGCAGTCACAATTAGGCGGCGAAGAAAAACAAAGCAGAACCAGTTATCAATATGAACCTGCCAATGATGCTCCCCGAGGAAGATTGTATCGTGATGATAACGATAAAATATTAGGCGGTGTTTGCGGCGGTCTGGCCAGTTACCTGCGTATCGACCCAACCATTGTTCGTCTGGTATTTGCCCTGATCAGCTTTGCGGCAGGAGGTGGTATATTATTATACATTCTTTTATGGATAATTCTGCCTTCAAAACCACTGTCCAATACTTCTACTACCAAGCGCTTATATCGTAACCCCGATGAAAAAGTGGTTGCCGGAGTAGCCAGTGGTATTGCATCTTATTTTGATATCGCTATCTGGGTACCTCGTCTGATCTTCGCCTTACCATTGGTTACCGGTATCTTAACCTCTATCGTAAGAAAAACGTTCTGGTTCGATGATGACTTTTTCCCTGGATTTGTTTTCGGATCTTTTGGCGGTACCTTGTTTGTAGTATATGTAGTTTTATGGGCAGTAATACCGGAAGCAAAAAGTGCTTCGGAAAAACTGGAAATGCGTGGAGAAAAAGTTGACCTGAACACAATTAAAAATACCATTCAGGAAGATCTGGAAGGATTTAAATCACGTGCAGAAAAATGGGGTGGTGAATTCAAAGATAAAGCACAACAGTTTGGTCATGAATTTGGACAAACCGTAAATCAGAAAACACAGCAATTTAGTAAAGAAGCCGGCTATGTTGCCCATAGTGGTGGAAACAGATTGCTCAGGGCCATTGGTATCATGTTCAAAGCATTCTTCCTGTTTATTGCCGGAGTAATTGCTTTCGCCTTACTGGTTGCTTTACTGGCACTGATGGCAGCAGGTATTGGTGTATTTCCGCTGAAAAACTTTTTCCTCGAAGGGTTCTGGCAAAATTTCCTGGCCTGGTCAACACTACTATTATTTCTGGGTGTACCAGTCATCGCATTCATTACCTGGGTTATCCGCCGCATCATGGGCGTTAGATCAGGAAACAAGTATATCGGGTTTACGTTCGCAGGGCTTTGGGTAATGGGCTTAATCTCTGCCGGTATCCTCGCAGCTTCTATTGCACAGAATTTTGATGCAAGGGCAAGAGATAAACAGGACTATAGTATCGTTCAACCCTCTCATGGCAAACTCATTGTAAAAGTGCCCGAAAGCAAAGTGAAAGTATATGGAAGGTTCTTTAAAATGGATGGTATTCTGAGCATGACGGATGATAGCCTTTTTCTGAATAATGTTCGTCTGCATCTTGTAAAAAGCACAGATTCCACCTTCCATGTAAGTGCCTATAAATATAGCCATGGAAGTGATGAATCCAATGCAGTAAATAATGTGAAAGAAATTAATTATGGCATTAACCAGGATGATAGTGTATTGTTACTTGATCGAGGATTTTCTTTGCAGCGCGGCACCAAATTCCGCAACCAGAGTGTAACGGTTACTGTTCAGGTACCTGTAGGAAAAAGAATAGTGATTACAGGAAGTGTGAATAGAAGACTGAATTATTTCCATATCAATTCACGTAATGGCGACTGGGATTTTGATGACGACTGGAATAACAATTGGGAAAACTGGAGTTCGGATGTAGAATATGTTATGACAGCCGGTGGATTGGAAAGGGTTAAAAAGGAACATGTAAATGAAGATGAAAACAATGACGGAAATAACACAGAGAAAGATGCCATTGAGAAATACAAGAAAAGCAAAGAAGACCTGAAAAAAGAATATGATAAAAAGCAAAAAGAAGCGGAAGATTTGAAAAAGGAACTGGAAAAACCGGTAGATACTACACGCTATCATTACCAGAAATCAGTTTCCTACATAGAAAATACAGACCCGGCTAAATTTCAGGGCAATGGAAGAAAAAATAATAATGAGGAACTCGATCTTTCTTCTGAAGGCTCTGCAGCACTCATGATTATGCAAATGATATGATAAACTCGGTTGAAGTTGGGAGAAAAAAGAACCCTGTCTTGATCACAGGAGGGGGTTCTTCCCTTTAGCATCATTTTGAAAAACTAAATAGTTTTTTATGAGAAAAATAATTTTGGTACTGTTGATCTGTGTGATTTGTATGACCGCTTTTGTGGCACATATTGCACACAAAATTTTCTGGAACCATAATGTGGCTATAAAAGTAAATGAGACAGAAAATAGTTACCGTATTTACGCGGCTTACGATAAAAACCGAACAGAAGATGTCCAGAACTATATAGATGCAAAATTACAATCCAATCATATTTTCCGAAACGCAAAAATTGATGCGGATATTATTTTGGATGATCATACGGATATTTATGTAAAATGCTCACCCGGCAGACTATTGATCAAACTGGATAAAAATAAAAATGACCTGGCAGCCTACGCGCGCATTAAATCCCTCGGGGAAGGAATCAAACAAAAGCTGGCGCAGAATGAATAAATAATCTTGTCTTGTGCTTCCAGACTATTTAATATCTGGCTAATTACAAAAATGAAAATTATCAATAGAGGGTAGCAGGTACTTAATTTCATTCTTCCCCTGCGTTCCCTGCAGTTCTTTGCCTGCCCGACTATGCCGTTCAGGCGGGCGTTCCCCGCCGTGCTGGTTTTCCAGATGGTAGTAAAAGAAACCCTGCAGAATAATCTATATGGCCCGTTGGTAAATTCAATTGTTTAGTAAAGCATTGCCTCGCATTGCTTTTTTTATTTTTATCCCCCCTTTGCTTCTCTTATTTTTGCACCGCATAAATAGAAAAAGAATGAAAAATACTCCATTTACAAGCAAACACATCGCATTAGGTGCAAAAATGGCCGAATTTGCCGGGTATAATATGCCCATCAGTTATAGTGGTATCAATGATGAACATGCTGCTGTACGCAAAAATGCCGGTGTTTTTGATGTAAGCCATATGGGTGAATTCATTTTAAAAGGTGAGAATGCGCTTGACCTCATTCAACGGGTAACTTCAAATGACGCTTCTAAGATTACCAATGGCCAGGCACAATACAGTTGCTTTCCAAATAATGAAGGGGGTATTGTAGATGACCTGATTGTGTATTGCCTGGAATTTGATAAGTCATATATGCTCGTGATAAATGCATCTAATATCGTAAAGGACTGGAATTGGGTAAGCCAACATAATACAAAGGGGGTGGAGATGCATAATATCAGCGATAATACCTGTTTACTGGCTATCCAGGGCCCCAATGCCACAAAAATTCTGCAACCTTTGGTAGATACCGATATCATGAACCTCAAATATTACACATTTACCCGTGCAAAATTTGCCGGGGTAGAGAATGTAATTGTTAGTGCAACAGGATATACAGGTGCAGGGGGAGTAGAAATTTATTTTGAAGATAAAGACGGCGCAGCCGATACTATTTGGGATGCTATTTTTGAAACCGGGGCTTCACATGGTATTAAACCCATTGGCCTGGGGGCAAGAGATACTTTACGGTTAGAAATGGGCTATTGTTTATATGGTAATGATATCGATGATACCACTTCTCCATTAGAAGCCGGGTTAGGATGGATCACCAAATTTACCAAGGACTTTACTTCCAAACCATTTTTTGAAAAACAGAAAGCAGCAGGCGTTACCCGAAAACTGGTAGGTTTTGAAATGATCGATCGGGGAATTCCCCGTCATGATTACCTGATTAAAGATGCCGAGGGTAACACGATAGGCAAAGTTACCAGTGGCACACAAGCCCCTTCTTTGGGGAAAGCGGTAGGACTAGGTTATGTAGCCACCAGCCATGCAGCTGTTGATAGCGAGATATACATTGATATCCGGAATACACTTGTAAAAGCCAAAATTGTAAAAGCACCATTTGTATAAAACAATCAGTCGAAAGGTTTTATCAATAGGGCTCTTTGGTTATTAACAAAAATCCCCAACTGTTGAAAATATAAAGACAGGCTGAAGGGTATTGCAGAATAGATTTGTAATGCCATGAATAAAATTATTACCGCTTTCTTACTCCTGATTTTTTTAAATGCATGTCATCGAAAATCTGTTCCAGGCGCTTCCAATGAAGTAAGCGGAACGGAAACTGGCTTGGCATCTTTCTATTCAGAAAGCTATAATGGTAAAAAGACTGCCAACGGAGAAATTTATCATTCATCAGATTTTACCGCGGCTCATAAAAAACTTCCATTCGGCACCAAAGTAAAAGTTACCAATCTCTCCAACGGTAAAACAGTTAAAGTACGTATCAATGATCGCGGCCCATTCATAGCAGGGCGTATTATCGATCTTACCAGGGCAGCAGCAAAAAAGATTGATATGATAGATGCGGGTGTGGTTAAAGTAAGAATTCAGTATTAACATGTTGTACTATTTAAAAATAGTTTACATAGCAAAATACGTTGAGTGCTAGTATAGATTCTTAGCGACCATTGCGGTTCACTGCGTTCTTTGCGCTCCTGCTTTTAAAGGTTACCATTAGAAGCTGTAACGCAATGAACGCCCGCCTGAACGGCGTAGTCGGGCAGGCAAAGAAAAATGGTGGCAAATAATCAAAATTCCATCTATTGTAAGACCACAACACGTTCAAAACTAACTATTCATAGACAATTGCGTTTCAAAATACCGCCGTTTTGAATAATCTGATGGGTTTTTCAACTTAACAATTAACACAACTTCATTCTCCATTCTAAAATATCCATACTCATAGCAACAATGGAATAATTTTCCATTACGATTGGTATATGTATGCGTAAAATAGGTAAATAGAAATCCCGTATCCAATAAATGCTTTTTTGAAATTTTGGTAAGCCTTTGCCCGGAAGCTAAAATCCCTTCCAGAATACGGCGGTTTCGCCGCAAACGTTGGTTAATTGCACGCACACACCGGTTTTCATGGCTGTTTAATTGATTATTAAAGGCGTTGCGACAATAATCGGTACAAAATTTTTTATCAGCACGCCCTTGTAAGGTTTTCCCACAGGTCAAACATGTTTTTATAACTGATTCCATGATACAATAATTGCAGTTTGCGAAAACACTAAACTAGTGTATTCCAATACTGTGCAATTAGGTAGTTATACCAGATAGATACCGGTTTTATAGCCAGGTTTTTTCTACAATAAAAAGTCTAATCAGGCGCTGTTTTTATATAAATCGTGGCACACATCAACTATTTGTTATGAGTTGAATAAGAAATTCTATTGGTATTAATTGCCAGCTGAAAACAGAACTAGAAAATCATCTAGTAAGTAGTTATTACCAATAGCTTTTTGTATAATAAAATAGCAAAACGTAAGAATCAGTATCCAGTATTTCAGGGATAGTCGTTTATAAACGGATATGTCTAATTGTATCTGAAAATAAGTGAATAAACGAAACTGTTTTCCAAACTTCATTTCATATTTGTCAGGTAAAAGGCAGCAAATGCCAGATTAAAAAGAACCTAAACTGACATGGTATGAACGCAGTAAAAAACAAAGTGCAACTGATTGGGCACCTGGGTCAGGACCCCGAGATCAAAGTAGTTGCCGACGACAAAAAAGTGGCACACCTGAATGTAGCCACTAATGAAACCTATCGGAATGCAAAAGGAGAAAAGGTTACAGAAACCCAATGGCATAGTGTAATTGCCTGGGCAAAACTGGCAGATATTGCCGAAAAATTTCTGGTAAAAGGATCAGAGATTGTGATTGAAGGTAAATTGGTAAACAGGAATTACACAGATAAGCAGGGCATAAAAAGGTATGTAACAGAGATCCAGGCAAATGAACTATTGATACTGACGAAAAAATAAAATTGGAATCCTGTAAAGGTTTCAAAAGTTATCTTTGCGTGCTATGAGTATTAAGCCCAATCTGCATACAGTAATTTCCCCCCGGTTACTGGATCTGTATGATCTTTCTGATTCAATAGTGGTGGTCATTGATGTATTCAGGGCTACTTCTACGATTGCTACCGCTTTATTCAATGGCGCGTCAAGGGTAATTCCGGTTGATTCGGTTGACCAGTGTATCCGAATAGGAAATGATACCGGAGGGATTACAGCCGGGGAACGAGATGGTAAAGTAATAGAGGGTTTATCTTATGGAAATTCCCCGGCAGAATATCCCCGTTCATTTATTAATGGAAAAACCCTGGTCCTTACCACAACCAATGGAACCAAACTCCTGCATTTGGCCTTACAAAAGGGGGCTGTAGAAGTAGTTACCGGCTCATTCCCGAACCTGTCAGCTGTATGTGATTATTTAATTGCACAAAATAAGCCGGTAATCCTGGGTTGCTCTGCCTGGAAAGACAAATTCAACGTAGAGGATACATTATTTGCCGGAGCTGTAATACAAAGAGTAAAAGAACATTTTACGATTCATTGCGATAGCAGCCTGATGGCCGAAGAGTTATATCATCTGCATAAGGCCGATATGTACCAATTTATTCGACAAACAACTCATTGGCACCGCCTGGCTTCCTATGGTTTGGAAAAGGATCTGGAATATTGTGTAACAGAAAATGTTGCCAATGTGCTTCCTATTTATCGAAATGGAGACCTGGTTGTTGAAAAATAAGCAGGATCATAATCTGGATATCAACACTCAAACTAACGAGAACTTTTGCCTGAAATAATACCTGTTTAATAAAAACCAGATAAAACTCCTTTCTGCGTGTTCCGTGTCACCTCTTTTTTCAAAATTTTGTTTTCTGATAGCCAAATAACAGCTGTTGTTATTAAAAGCTACTGATAACTGGAACTAGGATGATGCATAGTGCTATATAGATCAAGTGTTCCTCCCTTACACAATCATGCAACTAACCGCACAAAACGGGTAAACAATTACAGATAGTTGCATTGCTAACCATTAAATGCGGAATTACCCCCAAAATTTCCCCGGAATATGAGAAGGTTATGATAATTCTTTTCAATTCATTTCGGAAACCGACTGGCTTTTCTTTACTTTTGCAAATTGCCCTTTTTTAAGCAGGATACTATATTTTTCCTTTTGCAGGAAATGGAATCTGCAGATAAACTGGTCAATGGCACAAAGGAAATCAGTATAGCTTTATGGCATTACCTTATTTGATCAAACACATCTACAACAGCGGAACGGAAGAAGTGATCCGCAGAGGAAAAAAGATCCATGCATTGGGGCATGTAGAGCTGATTGAATACGATGACCTCATGGGTGCAATTGTATTTAGAGTGAAGGATGACGGGTATTCCACTTTTTATAAGGTTCATATTAACCAGTTTAAGGACCCCAAAACCCTATCCTTACGATGCAGTTGTCCATACAACCTTTCAGAAATATGCCGTCACAAAGCAGGTGCTTTATTTCATTTGCAGGATCTGCTCGACAAAAATCTATTGGGGGATAAAGAAACCATTTATGACCAGCGGCATACGGTTGTAAAAATGAAACAACTCGAGTTGAAGTTGATAAGAATGTTATCGGCACAGGCAAATTTTGAAGCAGCCGAAAATTTTCTGCGTAGCTCGAGAAGCAATATCCTCGAAGCAAAAGATGAAAGGATATTAGCCGAACTTGAGTTTGAAGGCGCCCCATATAAAGTCGTTATCCAGAAAAACGAAGAAAGAAATTTTGATACCAGTTGTACCTGCCAGAGCGATACAGAACACCCGCTTTGTGTACATAAGAATATTGTGTTGCTACAGTTACTTCATAATTATGGGCCAAATTACTTTGACAGTATCCGTAACTGGGATAAAGAAAAAAATAAATTATTAGCCCTTTACGGATATTCTCTCAGCGACGATTTAAAAGGAAAATTCGAATTCACCTATACAGATGGAAAACCTTTTTTGCGTGTTCTGGATACTTCTATTAAAAGAGTATTACTAAATCAGGCTGCCGAAAATAAACCCAAGCCGGTAGAAACAGAATTGTCGCCAAGTATTGCTGTTGCAGAATATGAACAGAACAAAACGCAACTAAAACTTGGGATTGTGATTACTGCTGATGCCCTTCAGTATCCCTATGTTCAATTAGATGCCGTTCAGGGAGAAGCAGATGAAGAAGCAACAAAATATGTAACAAAAACTGTAAAGCTGGATCTTACAAAATTTGTGAATACAGAAGTTTTCAGCGAAAATGATAAGATACTGCTTCAGCAACTACGTAAATTAATGCCCGGTGAAGTGAGTCGCTATCTGGATCGTAACTCACCCTTTAGCGGAATCTGGGAAAACATTATTCAACAGCATAATGATGAATTGCCGGAAGAAACCCGTCACCTGATTAACGAATACCTGCATCCGAAATTTAAAAAAATCTTTCTTGATCTGCAGGATAGTCCATTTGTTTTTTACCTGCCTTCCGGTAAAACCTTTACCACCAGCAACCTTTTGCAGGCTGATCTGATGGCTGAATTTATTAGTCCCGAATTTGAAGTAAACTATACCAACGGTAAATATATAATTGATTGCAGGATTAAATTACCCCTCGCCGATCTGAATATTTCTGAAAATGAAACTGAGTCAGCCATCCTTTTTCAATACCATAACCAGTTTTTTACCTGGAAACGGGCAGAAGATATTATGTTAGTTGAAAAATTTCTTCCTACCGGCAAAATCAGTATTGCAGCTGAGGATTGGGCAGTACAATTACAACAATTCATCTTACCGCTCTCCAAAGAGTATAATGTACATTTTACAAATGTGCAAAAAGAAGAAATCAGGGATGCGAAACCGGAAATCAAAATCCTGCTGAGAGAAAAAGGGGAATACCTTTTATTTCAACCTGTTTTCAATTACCGTGGACATGATATTCGTTCAACCGATAAAGAAAAGATCATACTACCGGTAGCAGACAAATTGCTGGTTATTCACCGAAACCTGGAATTGGAAAATGAGTTTGTAAAAAAAATCGAGTCGCTCCATTCCGGTTTTGTACGGCCTGTTGAAGGGAATGTACTGGCATTAAGAGGAGCTGAGGTATTACGCAATAACTGGTTCTTTTTATTTGTTGACGCGGCAAAAGAAATGAACATTCCGGTGTTTGGTTTTGAAGCATTAAAGAACTTTCGTTTTAATACAGCCAAGCCTTCTACAAAAATATTTATCAGCAGCAATACCGATTGGTTTGATGCCAAAATTGAAATACAGTTTGGAGAACAAAAAGTAACAGTAGAAGAAGTAAAGAAAGCCCTGGGAAATAAACAGCAGTTTGTTCAGCTGGAAGATGGCACACTCGGAATTCTTCCGGAAGAGTGGATCAAAAAATATTCTCTTTTGTTCAGGGTAGGTGATGGCAAATCGGGTAGCATGAAACTGAGTAAATATCATTTCAGTGTTATCGAAGAACTATACCTGCAAAGGGATGAAGAAGAACTGTTTTTTAAACTGGAAGAAAAATATGAACGTTTAAAAGGCAATCACTCAATCAAAGAAGTGCCCGCTCCGGCACATTTGAAAGAAGTTCTCCGCCCTTACCAGGAAAGCGGTTTCCAATGGTTGAACTATCTCCGCGAAGTGCAATGGGGTGGCATACTGGCAGATGATATGGGTTTGGGTAAAACCATCCAGGCCCTTAGTTTTATTCATCACCTGAAAGAAGAGCAGGGAACACTTAAGGCATTGGTGGTTTGTCCCACTACGCTGATGTTTAACTGGCAGAATGAAATAAGAAAATTTACCCCCTCACTAAGTTTTTATATTCATCATGGTGGTAGCCGTTCAAGAAATGGATTGGGCAGTGCAGATATAGATGTGATCATAACTACTTATGGAACCCTTCGCAGTGATATCAAACAGTTTGTTGATGTGTCCTTTGACTATGTGATCCTCGATGAAAGCCAGGCAATTAAAAACCCGGGAAGTAAAGTAACCAAAGCAGCAGGTTTGCTCAAAGCAAAGAACCGCCTTTGTTTAAGTGGTACTCCTTTACAGAATAATACCTTTGATATTTTTGCCCAGATGAATTTCCTGAACCCGGGTATGCTGGGAAGTGTAGAATTTTTCAAACAGGAATTTTCAGTACCGATTGATAAGTTTGGAGAAAAAGAACAGAAGGATCATTTACGAAAACTGCTCTATCCCTTTATCCTGCGAAGAACTAAAGAACAGGTTGCCAAAGACCTGCCTGAAAAACAGGAAATGGTGCTGTTTTGCGAAATGGGCGAAGAACAAAGAAAGATCTATGAAGCCTATCGCAATGATTACCGCGATAAGATTTTAGGGGTTGTTGAAGACCAGGGTATACAAAAGTCACAGTTAACCATTTTACAGGGTCTGATGAAACTCAGACAAATCTGTGATAGTCCCGCGATTGTAAAAGAAGAAGAGCGATTCCCCAATGTATCTGTAAAACTGGAAGAAATCGGAAGAGAGATTACCGAAAATATCAGTAACCATAAAGCACTGATTTTCTCTCAATTTCTGGGCATGCTTTCCCTGATAAAGGAGAAAATGAAAGAGTTGGGTGTTGATTACGAATATTTTGACGGAAGCAGCACGGTAAATGAAAGAGAGAAAGCCATTACCCGGTTTCAGAATGATGAGAATTGCCGGGTGTTTCTGATTTCCTTAAAAGCGGGAGGAGTGGGCTTGAATTTAACCGCTGCTGATTATGTATATATTGTTGACCCATGGTGGAACCCTGCAGTAGAGCAACAGGCGATAGATAGAACCCACCGGATAGGCCAGACCAAAAATATTTTTGCTTACCGGATGATTTGTACAGATACAGTAGAAGATAAAATCTTAAAACTACAGGAGCGTAAAAGAAACCTGGCCAAGGATCTGATAACCGATGATGAAGGTTTTGTGAAGAGTCTCACCAAAGAAGATGTTGAATACCTGTTCAGTTAACAACATGGATTCTCGGAAAATTTTCCGGGGAATCCATGTCTATATTTTTACTACAGGATCTGAACTTTATTTTTTCAATTCTGCAGCCACCAGACCCGCGTCGGGGTTCTTTAAGAATGCCGCTTTACATTCAACAGAGCAGAATCCAAGTACTTTATCCTTATAATGAGCCGTATCTCCAATACCGGCACTCACAGGCATACCACAGGAAGGGTCTTTTTTATTATCTACCATAGTAATATCATAATGTTTCACAGAGTCGGCCATTTTCATGGGTGCGACTTCAGCTTTGGGAGCCGAAGCATTTTCGGTTTTATCCATTGATGAATGGCAGGCTGCCAGGCTTAAAACCACCAGAAAAAAAAGGCTGCTTCCCAATAATATAGATGCAGGTTTCATTAGAATATTT
This sequence comes from uncultured Bacteroidota bacterium, assembly GCA_903926855.1. Classification (GTDB taxonomy): domain Bacteria; phylum Bacteroidota; class Bacteroidia; order Chitinophagales; family Chitinophagaceae; genus Sediminibacterium. The sequence continues at coordinate 39,944 of CAIYKV010000087.1, forward strand.
GTTTTCATATCTCAGGGTTTATTTTTTTAAAATCTTATGACAAATTGGTTCAGGCGGTGATAACAAATCTATAACCTTCCCGAGAATATTAAACGATAGGGATACAATTTTTCAGTCTTTTCAAATTACTTGGTAAATGGTTTGTGTAAACTTTGCAAGTTAAAAACTGTTAAATGGCTAAGCAAAAAGCCTGGAATTAAAGCTCCAAATGCATAAAATGTTCAGGATTTCTTCGGTTTTAGGCGGGTAATCTTACGCAGAGTAAGCTTTTATTTTTGCCATTTTAACAGTTTATCACAACTGATTTGCGGAAATCAATGGGGTAATTTTGGTATGTCTGGCCTTTAAAATGGCTCAAAAGCAACAAATCCGAATACAAAGTAAAGAAACCATTAATTTAAATATTGTTGTTATTTAACTTGATTTTATAGTTTTGCTATTTTCTCATCTGTATCTATAACTCGTGGCTCTAACCAAATTTTTGTGATCGTAAATTCTTTGTCATTTATCCTTTTAGTGCGAGGTTGTTGTTTTTTTTTCACGTTTACCTTGTGTTA
>CAIYKV010000088.1 GCA_903926855.1 uncultured Bacteroidota bacterium
ACCTAACCCAGAACCTGATGACTTTTGTAGATAGAAGTGCATTAGGATTGCCTAACGAATTGATTAACGGGGGAAGTATCAGAAACTGGGGTGAAGAAATCGCTGCAACATGGAACCAGAAATTATCTAAAGACTGGAACCTGTCTCTGAGTGGCAATATCACATTCATGCAGAATACTGTAGTGAGTCTTGCTAAAGATTTACCAACCGGTGTTTTGATCAGAGGATTTCAAAACAACGGAAGTGCAGAGAGCAGAACTTTGCCTGGACAGCCGATCGGGTCATTCTATGGATATGTGGTTAACGGATTGTATCAATCCTATGCTGATATTTTAGGTTCTCCCGTAGCTTCATCTGTTGGAGCATACAGACCGGGTGATTTCAAATTCAAAGATGTAGATAAAGATGGTTCAATAACTGCTTCTGACAGAACGGTTATTGGTAACCCTTCTCCTAAGTTTACTTATGGTGGATCTATCAACCTTACTTACAAAAGATTCAATTTAGGTATTGATCTGGGTGGTGTTTATGGTAACTCAGTTTTCAGAACATGGGGTTCTTTAGAGTCTCCATTCCAGAGAGTTAACTATGCTGCATTTAAAATGAACAGATGGCATGGTGCAGGTACATCTAACTGGGAGCCTATCATTAGTCAGGCAGACAGATTTAATTATAATGGTTCTACATACAACATAGAAGATGGAAGTTATTTCAGAATTCGTAACATTCAACTAGGGTATAACATAGATTCAAAAGCATTGGCAAAACTTAGAATTTCGAACGTAAGACTGTTTGCAAATGTTCAGAATCTGAAAACCTGGAAACATAATTTAGGATACTCACCTGAATTTGGTGGAGATGCAACAGCCTTCGGATACGATAATGGCGGTAATGCAATACCAGTAGTTTCTACCATAGGCTTAAATGTTACATTTTAATTAATTATTCATAAATGAACTATTATATGAAAAATAAAATAAAAAGCATTTGGAGCTTACTCATTATAGCAGGAATCATGATTGCAATCATACCTAGTTGCAGTAAATTTCTTGACCGTAAGCCTTTAACTGCTACTTTAACCGATTTGAATCAAGGGGCTTTGGAAGCGCAGAGCCTTACCTTATACAGCACATTACGTAACTATGCAGGGTTTTCCACTTTGCCTTGGCTTGACTTTAACAGTATTCGCGATGATGATGCACAAAAAGGAAGTAGTCTTACCGATGGTGCGGAAATCAATGCAGAATTCGAGACTTTTAAATATACCAAAGATGACTGGGCAACCAATACGTATTGGAATGATCACTATTATATGATCAATCTTGCCAATAAAGAATTGTATTGGGCTGATTCATTGAAAGTTACTGATGCTGCATCATTACGAAATGTGGGAGAAGCTTATTTTTTCAGGGCTTATTCTTATTTTGAATTGGTAAAAGCCTATGGTGGATATATTCCCAAAGTTGACTTTTACTACACAGATGCCAGCAAAGGAATTCTGCCAAACTCATCAGCCAGTGGGGATCCTTCTACTATCTATGCGCTGATTGATAATGATCTTGCCAAAGCTGCACAATACCTGCCATTGAACTGGGTAAGCGGCGGAACCAATCGATATCCTGGAAGATTAACCAGTGGTGCAGCCAATACTTTATGGGCACAAACCTATTTATTCAGGCAGCAATGGGGCAAAGTAATCACATTGTGTAATACAGTGATTTTTTCTGGTCAATACTCATTAACACCCAAATTCACGGATATCTGGAAAGATGGTTTGAATGGAACGGGTAAGAATGGTCCTGAATCCATTTTTGAGATGCAGGCAACG
>CAIYKV010000089.1 GCA_903926855.1 uncultured Bacteroidota bacterium
ACTTGATAAAATAAAATTCTGCCATAAATAACCACCGGATGAAGTAAGATTCAAAACCAATATAAATGCCGAGAGAAAAATTAGCAAAGAACCTAAAAACAACACGAGCTTGTAATATGCTTTGTTGATCAAAAACCAAAAAGATATTATGCAAATTGGCAAAATACTGGTTTGTCTTGTTAAAACAGCGGAGCCAACTAAAACAGCCTGTATAATTATTAATCCAAATTTATTGCTATCAATATTCATGGTAAGTGCACTACTGATACCCAATAAGGAAAGTGTAAGTGCAAGCAGATCGGGACGCTGAACACCGACCCAAAGCACAACAGGTGCTTGCGCAAGAAACAAAAAACTTCCAAGCAGTGCCATATTGCGATTTTTAGTAAGGCGATATATGAGTTTGGATATACAAATACAACTAATAATCACGCACAGCAAAGATAAAGTCCTTGCAAACCAAAACTGTGTTCCAAAAAATTTTAAACCTATACCTACAATGAGGTAATAAATGATCCCATAAGGGGACATGGTATATGGCTCTTGATAAGTCACAGTGGCTGTGTATGGGTTATTTCCATGTGCGACCAATGAGGCAGGCGCCCAAACTCCTGCTTCGTAATTTCCCACATCATAGGGGTAGATAATTCTTGAAAAGCCAATCACCAAAGTAAATAGCGTAGCAATAGCTATCCAAAACCGCAATTGGGTTTGTGGTGACCCGAGATAATATTTGGGGATAATGCTTCTTGTCGTCATTTGCGGTTTGACATGTTTGTTACAGAAATGGAATCTTGTCGACAGAGACAAATTGTATGAAATGTTCTCTGAAATTTATAAAAACTCAATTGATTTTTAGAAAGAATAATATGATTTAGTTGCAGATTTTGTTTTGTTGATCAAGACCTTTCCCTTCAGATAGGCTAAAAAATTTTCTTAAACCCAAAGGTTAGGGTATATGATAAGTTAAATTAGTTATATCAATTATTTTATTGGATTTCATCAAAACAGGACTCTATTGTCTAACGATTCGCATTGAAATTCTATCTGATCAGGGTTATACTACCTTTGTTGTTGATGGATTGTCCAGTATTAAGCGTGATATTCAGGACATAAGTGTATAGTCCGGGAGTCAGGGGTTTGCCTTTATAAGTGCCATCCCACGAAAAGCCTGAATCATTTGACTCAAAAACTTTTTCGCCCCACCTATCAAATATTTGTATAGAGAGGTAGATGACCAGGTCTTTTTTACCATAAATCTCAATAAAGTCATTGATACCATCACCATTTGGAGTGAAGGCATTGGGCATATAAAAATTTTGAGGCCCGTAGGTAAATACCCGAATGCATTGTGGGGTGGAGATATTAGTGCACCCGGCAGCGTTGCTGGCAGAGAGACTGATGCAATACAAGCCCGTATCGCTGACGGGCAAGATATTGCTGGATACAAGTGAGATCGCTTGATCATTCAAAAGCCATTGAATGGAATCTGCATTTGTAGATGAATTGGTCAAAGTGATGTTGGTCCCCAACTGTACCGAATCGCCTGAGGGCTGAATAGAAAACGATGCTACTGGTATAGGCAGGACTGTCAAAGTCAATCCAATAATACTATCACATCCTGCCACATTGGTGAGCGTGTCATAATAAGTGCCGGCAGCTGATATGCTCTGACCGCCAAATGTGAAACTCTGCCCGCCGAAAC
>CAIYKV010000090.1 GCA_903926855.1 uncultured Bacteroidota bacterium
ACGAGTGACGAACACACCCCTGCTGCCCCTCGGGCAAACGCACTCCCCTCTCAAGAGGGGAAATACAAGACTTTATAACAATGGCTAAAATAGTAACTCCATATAATGATGAAACCCGCGGTAAAAAGGAGCAGGTAGAGGAAATGTTTGATAACATAGCCAGGCGCTATGATTTTTTGAATCATTTACTCTCGCTGGGTATTGATATAAGGTGGCGGAAAAAGGCAGTAAAATACATAGGAGGCATAAAACCTTTAAGAATACTTGATATAGCTACGGGCACCGGAGATTTTGCATTGGAAGCCGTAACGCTGAAGCCGGCAAAGGTTACAGGCCTTGATATTTCGGAGGGGATGATGAAGTATGGAAGGGCGAAAGCAAAGACGATGCAAGTTGATAAGGTGGTGGAATTTGTAAAGGGAGATTCGGAAAAAATGGAGTTTGCGGATAATTCCTACGATGCCATTACGGTGGGCTTTGGGGTGCGCAATTTTGAGAACCTGGAAGCCGGTTTGCGCGAGATGTACAGGGTGCTTAGGCCGGGCGGAAGGGTGGCCATTTTAGAGGCATCGCAACCGCCTAACGCAATAATAAAGTGGGTTTTTGGTTTATACTTCAATTATATGGTGCCTGCGGTGGGAAGGCTTTTTTCGAAGGATGTGAGGGCGTATACTTATTTGCCGGAATCGGTAAGGGTTTTTCCGAGCGGTTTTGAGTTCATAAAAATTTTGGAGAATATTGGGTTCAGAAATGTTGAATGGAAGCCGCTTACTTTAGGCGTATGTGCGTTTTATTCGATGGAAAAGTAAAAGTGAATGTTTAATATTAATGCATGAAAAGAAATCTGGCAGTAGTTTTCATTTTGATTTTGAGCCTGAGCGTTAGCGCCCAGTTCAATTTTAATGAAATGAGTAAAAAGACAATTTACTTTGGCATTGCGCTTGGGGTAAATGTGGCCGATTTTAAAATTATTCATGCACCGAATGTTCCTCAAAACGATTCTATAAGGTATGTAAAATCATCTATGGGCCCGGGTATTAATCTTGGCATTATAGGCAATTACCAGTTTCATAAATACTTTGACTTAAGGTTTATTCCTACACTTTCGTTTTCTGATAAAAGCCTTGTTTACCAGGATTTGTATAATAATACGGTAACCAAGGATATAACATCAATTTATCTGGATTTTCCAATGCAAGTGCGTTTTAAATCTCAACCCATTAAAGATTTTAGAATATATGTAATTGGCGGCGGCCGTTATGATTATGACCTTGCATCGAACGTTAAAGCCCGAAAAGCGGACGATATTGTGAAGGTGGGAAGAAATGATGTATCGGCGGAGCTTGGTGTTGGGGTGATGATATATTTCCCTTACTTTATTATGTCGCCAGAACTTAAATGGGATCAGGGAGTAATTAATATTTTGGCACCAACGCCCGGGTTAATTTATTCGCGCACGCTTGAAAGAATTTATTCGAGAACTTTTACTTTTACCTTGAACCTTGAGGGGTAGATTTTAGATATGAGATGTGAGACATGAGATGTGAGATTAGGAGGTGGGAATATTGAATAATTAGGAATGAGGAGTCGGGAAAAAACTGCAACCTGCCAACCTGTAACTTGCAATCTGTAACCTGACTAAGAAATGCCACTTTATAAAAAATTTGATGTTGATGGTTCAACGATAGCGCTGTGGCGAATTGATGAAGATACTTCGTTTTTCGAATCAAAGTTTAATTTGCATCCACATATACAAAATGAAAGCAAGAAACTTCAATGGTTTG
>CAIYKV010000091.1 GCA_903926855.1 uncultured Bacteroidota bacterium
CTTGATTTTGAACAAGAGAATCCATTATTGGTTTTGCTCGAAGAGCTGGCCAGGTATGATGCTACTATCCTGATTTTTCATCAATTATTGGAACAGTTTCATTTACCACGGCATATACTTGAAAAACTGATTCCCTTTAAAGTGTCAGAAGACCTGGAAGAGCATATCGACTGCCTGATCAGTTTGGGCGGAGATGGGACCATGCTGGATGCAGTAACCCTGGTAAGAGATAAGAATATTCCCATATTAGGGATCAATTTTGGCAGATTGGGTTTTTTAGCCAGCATTAGTAAGGAAGAATTAACCAGTGCCGTAGATGCTTTGGTAAACCGGACTTACCTGGTTGATAAACGAACACTTATTCACCTTGATTCCAGTGAGCCTTTATTTGGAGAAACCCCTTTTGGATTGAATGAGTTTGCAATCCATAAAAGAGATATTTCTCCTATGATTAAAGTACATACTTACCTGAATGGAGAATTTTTGAACAGTTATTGGGCAGATGGATTGATTGTTTCAACAGCAACCGGCTCTACCGGATACAATATGAGTTGTAACGGTCCAATCCTTTTCCCGGAATCATCCAGTTTTGTGATAACACCCGTAGCTCCGCATAACCTGAATGTACGGTCTATCGTGGTGCCCGATACCAATGTGATTTCATTTGAAGTGGAAGGCCGGGCCGACCAGTTTATTTGTGCACTTGATGCCAGAAGGGAGATTGTTGGCAAGACCATACAATTGGCTGTAAGAAGAGAAAAATTCACTGTTAGCCTGATCAGGCTCAATGAAAATAGTTTTTTATCTACACTGCGAACCAAGCTTGCCTGGGGTCTTGATAAGAGAAATTAACTTTTATGGTATTGAAATTTGATGCTATTTTACAATTCATTGCCCCCACTTTAGAATAGCTATGTTTAAAAGAGTAATGGTAATTGCATTTGTGCTGATGTGTCTGAACAATGCAAATGCGCAGTTGTTGAACAGTTTTGTGCACCAGGGGGACTTAGGTCTTTCTCTGGGAGCGGCGCATTATTTTGGGGATCTTAATCCCAATTCAGCCATTAACCGCCCCAAAATGGCAGCAGGCGCTTTTTTTCAAAAACAACTTTCCAATTATATAGGGATACGTTTATCAGGCGATTTTTCTATGTTGGGATATGCAGATAAATACAGCAGTAACCCAGTTCAGGTGGCCCGGAACCTCAGTTTTAATGATAATATTTGGGAATTGAGTGTATCAGGAATTTTCAATTTTTTTGAATTCAGACCCGGCTTTGAAGGATACGAGTTTACCCCTTACCTGGGCTTGGGTGTAGGTGTATTTTCCTATGATCCCTATGCTTATCTGAATGGAGTAAAGTATTATTTACGTCCCCTGGGCACCGAAGGACAGGGCAGCCCATTATATCCCAACCTCCATCCATATGGTCCGGTTGCTATGTCGGTTCCTTTTACGGTAGGGATGAAATATGCGTTGAATGAACATATGAATGTATTTGCGGAAGTGACCTATCGCTTTACATCAACCGATTATATCGATGATGTAAGTGGCAATTATGCACCGGATGCTTTTCCTACTTTGCCAGATGGTTCTCCTTCACCTGCATTCTTGCTTCAGGACAGAAGCTATGAATTAGGGCCATCAGTGGGTATCAAAGGCCGGCAAAGGGGGAATGGGCCACAGAAAGATGCATTTGCCAGCTTTAAAATAGGGGTATCTTTTAGTCTCCAAACCTATCATTGTCCTCCCACACCCGGAAAATAACGAAAATTACCCCTGTTTACAGGGTAATCAAGCCCAGATTTCTGTAATTAAAAGCCGTTTAACCCCCGATTTTGCTAAATTTGCACCTTAATAGAAGGTACAACTATGCAGGAAGTGCTGATTGCGGGTATTGATAAAGAAAGATTACCGCAACATATTGCCATAATTATGGACGGAAACGGACGCTGGGCCCAGGAAAAGGGTCAGGACCGCCTGTATGGCCATTATCACGGCGTAGAAAGCGTGCGGAATATTGTGGAGGGTTGTGCAGAGTTGGGGATCCATTATCTTACGCTGTATGCATTTAGTACTGAAAACTGGGACAGGCCCCAGCAGGAAGTAGAAGGATTGATGGCATTACTGGTAGATACCATCCGGAAAGAGGTGCCAACGCTGAATAAGAACAATATCCGGTTACATGTGATCGGCGATATGAATATGTTGCCAAAATTTGCACAGGATGAACTGCAGGAAGCCTTGGAAATGACCAGTCAGAATACCGGGCTTAACCTTGTGATGGCATTGAGTTACAGCAGTCGCTGGGAGTTGGTAAATGCCGTAAAAAATATTGGTCTGGATGTACAGTCGGGTAAAATAGACCCAACCACCATTAACCATGAAACACTGGAAAAATACCTGACCACCAGTCAGTTTCCTGATCCTGAGCTAATGATACGTACCAGTGGTGAATACCGGATCAGTAATTTTCTATTATACCAGCTTGCCTACGCAGAATTATATTTTACAAATACCCGCTGGCCCGATTTCCGGAAAGAAAACCTGTATGAAGCCATTATAGACTTCCAGGCCCGGGAACGGAGATTTGGCAAAACGGGGCAACAAATACAGGAGGAAACGCAATTGGCATAGCTATTTAACCCCTCCCTTTTGATACAATGGGTGATTTAACAAACACTTTTCATTATTCCCGTTAATTTGCCCCGCCTAAAACCCTGAACCAATTGCTGATAGATATGTGTGCTGCACGGTCGATCAGACACATAACAAACCGAAAACGGATGCAGAAAGTGTATAAATTTTTATTGTTGGCTTTTGTAATATCGCTCGTGAGTGTCCCGGTCCGATCACAACAAACAACAGGTTCTGATACAACAATTACCAATATTGATGCGGATCTTATCAATATTTTCAATCAAAAAACGCCCAAAAAATATAAAATTTCGGGTATTAAAGTCATTGGGAACCGCTTTTTTGATGAAAACCTCCTGATCTCAATTTCAAACCTCACAATAGGCGATGAAGTAACCATTCCCGGGGGCGATAACTTTTCAAAAGCCATTACCAAACTTTGGGGACAGAATTATTTTAGTAATGTAGAAATCTATATCACCAAACTAAGCGGTAAAAATATAGAGATCGAAATAGCGGTTACAGAAAGAGCCCGGTTATCAAAATTCTATTTCAAGGGTATTCGAAAAGGAGAAAGTGAGGATCTGGCAGGAAAAACCGGATTAGTGCCTAATCACGTGGTTACTGAGAACATGAAAATTACTGCAGTAGAAGCGATTAAGAGGTACTATGAAGAAAAAGGCTATCGCGATTCAAAGGTTAAAATCATAGAAAGAAAAGACAGCACAATCGACAATATGCTGGCCTTGGATTTTTATATTGATAAAGGGCCTAAAGTAAAAATCAGCAATATCAATTTTGGGGGAAATACCATTGACGATGCAAAACTGAAAAAGCAATTCAAGGATACGCATGAAAAATCAAGGTTAACACTTTTCCCAGTATACGACTCTGCCAAGATCGTAGTACCTAAAAACTACACATTCGATCAATACCTGAAAGACAGGGGTTTTCTTACTTATAGCAAAACAAAGAAAGTGTTAGATCCGTATGTAAGGATCAAACTCACTTCCGCCAAATTTGATCAGAAGAAATATACAGAGGATAAAGACAATATCCTTGATTACTATAACTCGCTCGGTTATCGTGATGCGGTTATTGAAAAAGATACAATTTATCATACCCAAAGAGGTGATCTGAATATTGATATTAAAGTGGTGGAAGGCCATAAATATTATTTCGGAAATATTTCCTGGAGAGGAAATACCAAATATTCGGATTCACTTTTATCTGTTATACTTGCGATTCATAAAGGGGATACCTATAATCTGGAATTCCTGAATAAAAAATTAGGTAAAGGGGGCGGACCTGAAGGGGGAGATATCAGTGGACTTTACCAGGATGATGGATATCTTTTCTTTAGAGCAGATCCGGTGGAAACGGCTGTATATAATGATACTATTGATTATGAGATCAGATTGGTAGAAGGGCCACAGGCTACTATTAAAAATGTACGGATTACCGGTAATGATCGTACCAAGGAATATGTAATACGACGTGAGTTAAGAACCATACCCGGTGAAAAATTCCGTAGAACAGACCTGGTTCGTTCACAGCGTGAGATTGCCAATTTGAATTATTTTAACCAGGAAAAAATCAAGATAGATCCGGTTCCTAACCCTGAAGATGGTACCGTGGATATCAATTACGGAGTGGAAGAAAAATCGAGCGATCAGCTGGAATTGAGTGCAGGATGGGGAGGTGTGATAGGATTGACCGGAACACTGGGGGTTTCTTTCAATAACTTTTCAATCCGGAATATCTGGAAAAAATCGGCTTGGGATCCATTGCCAATGGGAGACGGACAGAAACTAAGTCTTCGTGTACAAAGTAATGGTAAAGCCTTCCGTTCTTATAACTTCTCATTTACAGAACCCTGGTTGGGAGGTAAAAAACGAAATGCACTAACCGTTAGTATTTATAATACCAAATACGGTCAAACCATTGACCCTACTACCGGTTTGTATAATTCAAACGTAGCTGATTCAAGATATATTTCAACTACGGGTGCAACGGTAAGTATTGCCAAACAATTAAAATGGCCGGATGATTATTTTTCATTGACCATGGGGGTAAACTATACCCGATATACATTGAGTAATTATGCGATTGATCCAACCAATTTGCCTGGATTTACCAATGGTATAGTTAACAACCTGAACTTCAGGGTAGCATTGCAAAGATCATCCATTAATCAGCCTACTTTTCCAAGTTCGGGTTCTAACTTCCTGTTAAGTTTGCAGGTAACCCCCCCTTATTCACTGATTTTCCCTGATCCGAATCTGTCAACAGAAGCCAATCCGTATAAATTCCTGGAATACCATAAATGGAGAATGAATGGAGAATGGTACATTCCTTTAACCAAGGGAACCGGAGAAGATCATAACAAGCAGTTTGTATTAAAACTTGCTGCTAAATTTGGTTATGTAGGCAGGTTTAATCCGAACCTGAAAATATCTCCTTTTGAAAGGTTCCAGGTGGGTGATGCGGGATTGAGTAACCAGTTTGCTTTATTGGGATATGATATCATTTCACAAAGAGGATATCCTGTATATGATAATTCAAATGTGACCATTAACCCGGATAAACAGTATGCCACACAGTACTTTACTATTTTCAACAAGTACACAATGGAAATGCGGTATCCGCTTAGCCTGAACCCAAGCAGTACCATTTATGGATTGGCATTCTATGAGGCGGCCAATGGATGGTTCGACCTTAAGAATTATAATCCTTTCCAGTTGCGTCGTTCTGTTGGTTTAGGTATGCGCTTCTTCCTGCCAATGTTTGGATTACTTGGATTTGATTATGGATTAGGCTTAGACAGATTAACACCGGGTACACCGTTTAAAGATGCAACCAGATTTACATTCATGCTGGGCTTTGAACCAGAATAGTGTGATAATAGGTATCTTAGGGTTAAATTATTTTATATGAAAAAAGTCCTCTTTCTCTGTATAGCGTTTTCGGTAAGTGTAATAACCAGCCAGTCACAACAGCGGTATGCGGTAATAGATACTAAGTATATTTTAAATAAAGTACCCGAATACAAGGATGCAGATAAAAAACTTCAACAGATAGGGGAACAGTGGCAAAAAGAAATTGATGATAAACAGGCTACCCTGGATAAAATGTATAAGAACTACGAGGCTGAGCAATTCATGCTTACCGATGAGTTAAAGAAGAAAAGGGAAGATGAACTTTTTCAGAAAGAAAAAGAGGTTCGCGATCTACAAAAAAGACGTTTTGGCTATGAAGGCGACCTTTTTAAAGAGCGTCAGCGACTGGTAAAACCAATACAGGACAAAGTGTACAATGCCATACAAAAAATAGCTGTGGCAAAAGCCTACGATTTTGTACTGGATAAAAGTGAAGGAATTACCGTTATATTTGCCGACCCAAAGTTGGATAAGAGTGATGAGATACTGAAGGAAATGGGTATTAGAAATTAGTGCAAACCAAATCAATTATAAATTCACAACAATGAAGAAATTACTATTTGTGTGTTTGGCTCTTTCAGCAAGCGTTTTGTTTTCTAACAATACAAATGCACAACAAGCCCCCCTTAAAATCGGCTATTTTGACGATCAGTTCGTATTAGCATTAATGCCAGGTATCGATAAAATTTCACCTTTGCTGGATTCTTATCAGAAAGATTCTTTGCAGGTTGAGTATGATTATACCTACAAGGATTATCAGCGCCAGGACAGTCTTTTCAAAAAAGACTCTGCCGGATTAGCACCGAAAGCCCGTGAAATGGCGATTTCTGATCTGAACCGATTAAAACAGAAATTAATTTACTGGCAGCAGTATTCACAACAGTTGTTGGATGAAAAACAGGGCCAGCTTTTAGCGCCTTTCCGTATGAAAATTGTAGAAGCGCTGAACCAGGTAGTAGCGGAACAAAAATATACCCTGATACTCAAGGCTGATGCCCTTACTCCTTACCAACAGCCACCATTACTCGATAACCTGAGTGTTCGTGTAGCGTTAAAGCTAAAACTAACCCTTCCTAAGGATTATGAAGAAGCCTGGAAAGCAGCCAATGGTGGAGGAGCGCCAGCACCTAAGGGAGCAGGAGCCACAAAACCAAAAGGATAGCATTGATCGTTTTCAAATAAAATGATTACCCGAACCCCATCTATACGATGGGGTTCTTATTTTTGGATATGAAGAAAACTTGTCCCATTGGTGTTTTCGACAGCGGCTATGGCGGGTTAACCGTACTGAAAGAGATAGTAGCAAAATTGCCCCACTACGATTATATCTATATGGGCGATAATGCGCGGGCACCTTATGGTCCCCGATCTTTCGATACGGTTTATCAATATACCCTGGAGTGCGTTGAATGGTTTTTTGCTCAGGGATGCGAACTGGTGATATTAGCCTGTAATACCGCTTCCGCAAAAGCGCTGAGAAATATTCAGCAGAAAGATCTCCCTCTAATAGATCCGGATAAAAGGGTTCTTGGTGTTATCCGCCCCACTACTGAAATCATTGGTCGTTTTTCTAAATCGGGGGAGATTGGAATACTGGGAACAACAGGAACCGTGCAAAGCATGAGTTATCCCATTGAAATAGCAAAATTTTTCCCGGAATGCAAAGTGTACCAGGAATCATGTCCTATGTGGGTGCCGTTGGTAGAAAATAATGAATACCAGAAACCTGGTGCCGATTATTTTATACAAGAGAATATTGCTCATATCATGCAGGCATCTGAAAACATAGATACTTTATTGCTCGCCTGTACCCATTACCCTCTGTTACTGGCAAAAATCAAGCAGTTTCTTCCAGCAGGAGTTACGGTTGTTTCACAAGGGGAGATTGTGGCGAATAGTTTGGTTGAATACCTGCGTAAGCATGCTGAATTAGCTGAAAAAATTAGTCAAAACGGCCAGATCAGTTTTTATACAACGGACGCGGTAACTGATTTTGATAACCATGCGGGTATATTTTTTGGTAAAGCGATCGCCTCTTTACACCTTGATTTGCAGGCTAAATGAGGGAAAATCCTTGATTTTAGGGGGTTTTCTCTAAAAATTGGTGTTTTTGCCTTGTACTTCTAAGCAGATTTACCTACCTTCGCCGTCCTTTCACAAGCAGCAGTATGGTGACTGCAGGCATGAAACGTAACAATATTACCGGGTTAGTAAAAAAACGAGAAAATGAAACGTACATTCCAACCACACAAACGTCGCAGAAAAACCGTTCACGGTTTTCGTAAACGTATGGAAACTGCCAATGGCCGCAAAGTTTTAGCGAGCCGTAGAGCGAAAGGCCGCAAGAAACTGACTGTTTCCAGCGAGAAAGGATTAAAATAATCACACGCCCACCGTTTTCGGGAGCGGATACAAAAATAATTATAGCCTCATCTTTATTGATGAGGCTATTTTAGTTACATTAATAATCGAAAAACCGCGGCTTTGCATTTTTGCGAGAAACATTCGCACGAAAAGACGCAAGGCGCGGTTGAATCATACGACTAAAATATTATGGCGGCTATTTATTCATATCAGAAAATAGAAAAGCTTAAAAGCAGGAAACTGTTACAGGAGATTTTTGCACAAGGGAAATCATTACAGGTA
>CAIYKV010000092.1 GCA_903926855.1 uncultured Bacteroidota bacterium
CCCAACTCATCCGTTGCCTGAATCAATCTGGCATCAATTCCCAACGCTTCAAATGTCGTCATGTAATAAAAAATTTGCGCAAAGGTACTTTTTATATGTCTCTTTAGCTGTTTTTTGTTTGCAATCCAATGATATCAGGCTTTCCATTCTGTTAAAATTTGCAGATTTAGCATGATCCGATTAGTGGATTTTTAGCTCCCGTTGAAAAAATCCGACAATCCGCAATCCGACAATCCCCTATTTTAATATCCGCCTGATTCCGTTTGCTTTTTCTATCAATTCTTCCAGGTATTCATAATTCTCTTTCTCCAGGCATGATTTGAATTTGCGGAGTTGTGCAATATGTTCATTCAGCACATCCAGTACATTTTCGCGGTTTTGCATGAAAATAGGGACCCACATGGCAGGGTTACTTTTTGCCAATCGAACCGTACTTTCAAAACCTCCGCTGGCAAGCTCAAATATGGTGTCTTCTTCTCTTTCCTTTTCCAGAACCGTATTGGCCAGCGCGAAAGAAGTAATATGTGAAATATGACTCACATATGCAACCCGCACATCATGATCGGCTGAATGCATGTATACCAGGTGCATGCCCAATAACCCATATACTTTTTCAACCAGTTCTACCGCATCCTTATCGCTTGCTTCTTTACCGCAGATCACAACGGCTTTATCTTCAAACGCAGCTTTTACAGCAGCTTCAGGGCCACTATATTCTGTTCCCCACATCGGGTGAGTTGCAACAAACCTGCCCCGGTTTTTATTTTCAGCTGCAGATTCACAGATGATTTTTTTTGTTGAGCCTACATCCATTACCACCTGTTTGTTTACCATACCCAATATCACCGGTAATAATACCTCGGCTGCATTGATGGGTGTGGCCAGTATAACTAGGTCGGATATTGTTACCGCTTCCGCTAATTCCTGTATTTCATCTACGATACCCAACGCCAATGCCTGCTTGCAATGCAGTGGATTTGCGTCAACACCAATCACTTTATCAGCAAATCCTTTTTCCTTGAGCGCCAGGGCCATGGAACCACCTATAAGACCGGTACCGATTATTGTAATTGTCATTTTGATTTTTAATTATGAGTTACTAATTCTACTGATCGCCTCTTCAAACCGCTCAATACTTCCGCATAAACTCACACGGATAAATTTTTCTCCTGCAGTTCCAAAAATTCCGCCGGGTGTGATAAAAACATTTGAACCATACAGTACTTTATCGCTCAGTTCATAACCATCTTTATATTGATCCGGGATTTTTGCCCAAACAAACATGCCAGCCTGTTTAACCGAAAAATTGCATCCGAGTAATGATAACAGTTCGAATACTTTTTCTCTGCGTGCAGCATAGATACTGTTTACAGATGCATACCAGTCTTTACCAAGACCCAGCGCCGTTGCCGCCGCGAGCTGAACCGGGAGAAACATTCCGCTATCCATATTACTTTTAAACCTGAGAATTTCATCAATGCGTTCTTTGGCGGCAGAAAGCATCCCTACCCGCCAGCCAGCCATATTCTGACTCTTGCTGAGTGAGTTTAATTCAATTACAACATCTTTCGCACCCGGAACCGCCAGTAAGCTCATGGGTGTTTCATTGAGAATAAAACTGTACGGATTATCATGACAAACCAGTATCTGATGTTTCCTGCCAAACGAAACAATTTTTTCAAACAGTTCTTTGGTTGGCAGTTCCCCTGTAGGCATATGCGGATAATTAACCCACAATAATTTTACTTTACTGAGATCGGTTTTTTCAAGTGCCTCAAAATCGGGTTGCCAGTCGTTTTCCTGTTTCAGTTCATAGAAAACCGCTTTACCACCGGCAAGCTTTACCGCGCTGCTATAGGTGGGATAACCGGGATTGGGTATTAACACCTCATCTCCTTCATTGAGATAGGTCATACAGATATGCATTATCCCTTCCTTACTCCCGATCAGGGGCAATATCTCTGTATTGGGGTCCAGTTTTACCTGATACCAGGTATCGTACCAGGCAGATATTGCATTTCGTAATATGGGAGAGCCTTTATAATTTTGATAAGCATGTACTGTTGGTTTAGCCGCTTCATCCTGTAATACTTTGATCACGTCCGGATGCGGCGGCAGATCGGGACTTCCGATACCAAGATTGATAATATTTTTCCCCTGTTTATTCAGTTCATCTATCTCCCTTAGTTTTTGAGAAAAATAGTATTCCCCAATTCCTTCGAGACGCTTTGAGGTAGTGATTTTCATATTTATCCTTTTACAACTTTGCCTTTTTTATAAATACCGAAAATTTTCACGTTATTGGTCAAATCTGCGATGTCTGCTAATACCGCATCAAACTGCATACGGGTATCAAATTCGAGATCAGCATAAAATCCATACTTAAAATTACTGCCCTGAATAGGCATGCTCTGCAGTTTACTTAAATTAATGCCCCCTGCCGCAATACGCGTTAATACCTGGGCCAGTATACCACGCGAATGATTTGTTTGAAAATAAACTGAGGCTTTATCGGCCTGTACTAATTCCTGCACTTCATCTTCACGTTTCAAAACCAGGAACCTGGTTACATTATTTTTCATGGTATGTATGTCAGGACCGATAATATCCAGGTTATATAATTCGGCTGCCAGTTTACTGGCAATAGCCGCAGCGTGTTTGCTGCGATGCTGGCATATATGTTTGGCACTTAAAGCGGTATCCTCGGTTTCTACCAGCTTCCATTCGTTTTTTTCAAGATAATCAAGGCATTGTAAAATGGCCATCGGATGACTGTGGACTTCTTTAATATCCGACAGTTGCACTCCCGGGTTTACCAGTAAATTCTGGCTGATAGACAGGTATACTTCTCCTACTACCTTTAGTTTGCTCTTCTGCAACAGGTTATAGTTCGGCAGGATACTGCCGGCGATGGAATTTTCGATAGCCATAATACCACCTGCAGACTGCTTTTTATCGGCGCTCAGTTTTATCAGGTCCCTGAAACTGGCACAGGGTATTACTGCTACCTGCTTTCCAAAAAAATAGCGCGCTGCCACCTGGTGAAAACTGCCTTCGTAGCCCTGTATACAAATACCATTGGCTAGCATCCTCCTATTGGACGATTCAGAAAGACCCTTATTGATTTTTTTTACACTCATTTTTTGCTTCGATTGCCCTGCCTGGTTGCTGCGTCCTTCGATCGCGGGGCCATGGGATAAAAAAAATCCCGGCCTTTTAGGCCGGGATTGTATTTTAATTTGTTTCGCTTTTATGCTTTGGCAAATACTACCCGGCTTCTTTTGGTAAAGAAGTAGTAAAAGAAAAAATAGAATGTATTTGCTGTAATCAATATCATGAGATTCAAATATAGTTACGAAATGAATTCAAAAGATAAAAAATGAAAATTTAATTAAACTAACAACCATTCGTTCGTTTATTTGATCATATCCATACAAAAAGAAAGCCCCTCCGTGGAAACGGAGCGGCTTCTAACGATTGCTTGCCATATGAAAAAAAGTTGAATCAGCTGTTCTATCTGACCGGCAAGCTAAGTCCCTCAAATCTTCGCACTTAGCTAAATGAATTACATCTTAGGTTTGGTAGTGTCTTTCTTGGTCGTATCAGCAGCCATTTTGGTAGTATCTACTGATTTTTTAGAAGTATCAACTGTTGCAGTTGAATCTTTTTTTGCATCTGAATTTGCTCCTGAACCGCAGGCAGCGAAAGCGCCTAATGCTACAACGAATAACAGCTTTTTCATTTTGTTTTTTTTTGTTTGTGAGTGATTTTAAGGTTAATACCTGAGGGAGGCAAAAGGTAACCCCCGATACAATATATTTTTTAAAAAATAATTTTAGGGGTACTTTGGGTTACTTTTACCCTCCTCCCGTATTAAATAGAATAGTAAGTGAAAGCGGACACAAACGAACAAGCATTATTGAAGGGACTGGCAAATAATGATTCAAAGGCCATCGACACCATATATAAGGATAATTTTAATATGGTTCAGGCTTTTATATTGCACAATAACGGTTCTTATGATGATGCGAGGGATGTTTTTCAGGAAGCGATGATTGCCCTATATGAAAAAGCACAGAGCGAATCATTTGTCTTAACCTGTCAAATTAAAACTTATGTATATTCCGTATGCCGGCGTTTATGGCTTAAACGATTACAACAAATGGGTCGGTATTCAAACCAGGTTGATAGCCTGGATGAGACTGTTCCGGTGGAAGAAGATCTTGAAATTCACGAAAAGCGTAATGCCGAATTTGCAATAATGGACCGGGCCATGAGTAGTTTGGGTGAGCCTTGTAAAAGTTTGTTAGAAGGATATTATATCAAGAAAATGGGGATGCAGGAATTGGCAGCAGAATTTGGATATACCAATGCCGATAATGCCAAGAATCAGAAATACAAGTGTTTGATGCGTTTAAAGAAACTATTCTTTTCGCAATATAATATTGGAGAATAAAAGTATGGACGACATTTTATTACTGGAAGCGATTGAAAGATACCTGAGTGGCGATATGGATGCCACTGAGCGTAACTATTTTGAATCGCTTCGGAAAAGCACCCCGGAAATTGACCAAATGGTTGTGGAACATAGCATGTTTCTCCACCAAATGGATATTTATACCGTTCACCGTAACCTGAAACACAGTTTACAACTGTCGCATGCAAAACTGCTTGAACGCGGAGAAATTAATGAAGGCGGAGAACTGACTACCAAAGGCCGCGTAATTCAAATCTGGAACAAATACAAGAAAGACATATTAATTGCTGCCTGTGTGGGCGGCGCTATAACCTTAGGTATTATCGGGCTGGTTGCTTATTTGGCTCCTGTTGCCAGCAGTAACCAGATCGAACAACTCAGCAAGGCGATAGAAGTAATTAAACGCAACCAACAAGTACAAGGCAATCTGATTAACGAAGTAAAGAGCAAGATCCCAGAAAATGCGAAATTGATTAGTGGTGGTTCCGGGTTTTTGATTGATGCAAAAGGATATATTATCACGAACGCACACGTTTTGAAAGGCTCGGGGGCTGTGGTTGTAAATAATAAAGGACAGGAATTTAGTGCCTCTATTTCGTATGTTGACCAGTCGAAAGATCTGGCTATTTTGAAAATCAACGATGAAGATTACCAGCCACTTTCATCCCTGCCTTATAGTATCAAAAAAGCCAATACAGAAATGGGTGAGCGGGTATTTACCTTGGGTTATCCACGTAATGATATTGTATATGGAGAAGGCTATCTGAGTGCCAGAACCGGTTATAATAGTGATTCGCTTACTTACCAGGTTCAGATCAGTGCCAACCCGGGTAACTCCGGAGGACCCGTATTCAACGATAATGGTGAAATTATTGGAGTATTAAGTACCCGACAGGCGCAGGCTGAAGGTGTAACTTTTGCGGTAAAATCAAAAAATATCTACTCGGTTGTTGAAGAAATGAAAAAGGCGGATTCCAGTATTACAAAAATTAAATTGCCATTACATAATTCCCTGAAAGGAATGGAAAGGCAAAAACAAATCTCAAAAGTTGAGGATTGTGTTTTCTATGTAAAAGCATTCAACAAATAATTATTCGACTAATACACATGAGAAGAATAATGCCTCCCATTTGGGGGGCTTTTTTTATGCCAAGTGTCTATGTTGTTGCTTCTTAACTGCCCTTCGAAATCTTTTGTTGATCAGCGTGATTATCAAAAATATAAGTAGATAGATGAAACGTGCTATCCAAAATGCAATGTCACCAGGTATCAGTACAATCAATGCCCCAGAAAGAAAAATCAAGGATGTTGCCATACTTCTATACAAGGAATATTTTCTTGTAAGGGCATCTAATGAAAGATCGGATAAATGATTTTTTGCATTTCCAATATAGCGGTATAGAAAATAAATTGACATAGATATCATAAACAAATTGATACTATAGACCTGCCAAACTATGCTCAAATTACCATAATGGGAATTCAGACCGCTGGTAAATGGCACCAATACTATCCAGAAAAGCAAATGCAGATTTAACCAAAGTAGTTTCCCATTATAATTATTTACATAACCAAAAAGTTTATGGTGATTGGTCCAGAATTGCCCAATTACTACAAAACTCAAAACAAAGCCAAAATATTCATGTATTTTAAGTACTAATGCATCCGCAAGGTATTTACCAGTATTTCCATCTTGGGGAACTACCGGTACCCTTATTTCTATCACCAGTAAAGTAATCGCAATGGCAAATACTGCATCACTAAAAAGAATCAGTCTTTCCAGCTGAAACTGCTTCCTATTCTCAAAGAGGTCATGGGGCGAGTATGACATAAAAACAGATTAAACATTCATTTGGCCCAAAATAGCATAAAAAAAAGAGAACTGATACAGTTCCCCTTTCAAAATACCATTTAGAATGGTTATTGCCAGAGATTGGCGGGGTATTTCCCCGCTGTCACCAACTCATTGATACAGCCTTGCACATAGGGTGCATCTTCTTTATAAGTTACGCCAAACCATTTTGCAGAAGTAGGAATCACTTTTACAGAGCCTTTCCCGGATTGGATAAAATATTTTGTGGCAGTAGGAATGAAAAATTCTGCCTTAGGCTCCTGCATATGCTGATCTAGAAATGTATGAAATTGTTGTTCGCACAGATCAATAAAGCCCGGAGGAAAGCACAGATAATTCATACTCACCAATGCATCTTCAGATACTTCGTGTGCACCTGTAGCATCAGTGTATGTAATTTTACCATTTTCTCCTCTGAAAATACTGGTACGTTCATTAATATCGGTAAGATCGTTTTGCGCATTCACTTCACAAACACCTCTGCTAACACTGCCATTATCGCTTAATGTATTTTTTAATTCATAGCCTATAATAGAATAGGTCTTTTCATTGCATTGGGTGGTCAGGAAATCATAGGCCTTTACAAATGCATCACTGCCGTAAAAATCATCCGCATTGATCACTGCAAAAGGTTCGTTTACTTTTCCTTTACAACATAAAACAGCATGGGCCGTACCCCATGGTTTGGTTCTTTCTGCGGGTATGGTTCTGCCTCCGGTAAAGGCATTGAGGTGCTGATACACATAATCAGTAGCTACCTTCCCAGCGAGTTTTGGTTCAAATATCGATTTAAAGGAATCGGCAAAATCTTCGCGAATAATAAATACAACTTTTTCAAATCCGGCACGTATTGCATCGTAAATTGAATAATCCATAATAGTTTCGCCGCTGGGACCGAACGACTGAGTCTGTTTCTGGCTGCCATATCTGCTGGCCATTCCTGCTGCCAGAATAACGAGGGTGGGTTTCATAGGGTGTATTTAGAGGTGGTGAAGCAATAGGTTAGGCTAAAGCAACAAATCATTTTTATGCATGCAAATTTACAAAATGTTCGGATACAGCCTATAAGAGTTCTGTCTGATGAAAGAATCCAGACCGACATACTTCGTCTTGATCTGTTTCATCCCATTGTTAGCGGCAACAAATGGTTTAAGCTTCAATATTACCTCGAAGAAGCACTTGTATCGCAAAAAAAGACCATCGCTACATTTGGCGGGGCGTTTTCTAATCATATAGTTGCCACTGCTTTTGCTGCTGCAGAACTTGGCCTGAACAGTATTGGAATCATCCGGGGCGAAAAAACCGGCAATTCTCCTACCCTCCGGGATGCGGCATCGTATGGAATGAACCTGGTGTATATTGACAGAAATGAATACCAAAACAAAGAAAAAATCCGGCACAAATTTCCCGACCCCGGTATCTATTGGGTAAACGAAGGTGGCTATGGACATATCGGTGCAAAGGGGGCATCTGGTATTATCCGTCTTTTTGATACCAACTATTACTCGCATATTCTCTGCGCTGTAGGTACAGGTACCATGATGTCGGGACTTATCAATGCCGTTCAACCTGAACAAAATGTGGTAGGAATAAGCATTTTAAAAAATCATTTTGGGCTTGAAAAGGAGATGACATCTTTATTGTCAGAGACAGCTAGTCAAAAACGATTTTCGCTTATTCCTGACTACCATTTTGGAGGGTATGCCCGTCAAACACCTGAACTATTCGATTTTATGAACTGGTTATGGGAAAATGAGCAGATACCAACAGATATCGTATACACATCCAAACTGGTTTTTGCTGTGAAAGACCTGCTAAACAAGGGTATTTTTCCAGAGGGGAGCCGACTGCTAATCATTCATAGCGGCGGAATACAGGGGAATCGGTCAGTTTTCCCTGGTAAATTATGTTTCTAATATCTTTATATTTATGCCCATATATTTATACCCCATGCGTAAGTTTTCCATATTACTCTTTTTTATTCTGGCAGTTACCCCCCTGTCCGGTTTATTTGCACAAAAGTCAGGTGCCAAAGTAACAGCAAGTGCCAGTGAAGAGATGATTAGTATCTATATGCAAAAAATACCGATACTTAGCTTAACCAAAACTGCCTACCAGCATTTCAAAGATTCTTTGCACGCAAATACAAAAGATGCTTTACATAAGATCAATGATCATAAGATTGAATGGATACCTGCAGTAAAAGAAATCGTGGCGCCTGCTCCAGACATGCAAACAACGGTTATAGAGATTAAAAAAACGGATGATTCCTTAGCCACACCTACTGAACCCCAGACAAATTCAGTTACCTCCGAACAGCCAGTTACCGAATACAAAACTATGAGTGCTGTTGCTCCGGAGAATTTCCGTATTTATGAAAATAATATTTACAGGAGAACATTAGGCACTCAGAAATTCAGAAAATTCAGGGATTCTATCGCCACTAAAACAAAAGATACCCTTTACATAAAAATGGATAATCGTGTAGATATACACCCTTATCATCGCAGCCCCAAAAAAGTAGTTAAAATAGCCCCCCCTGTGACACCTGCAGCTAGTACCCCCATCAGCCCTATTGCTGTATTCACTAATACCAATGGTTATGTAACCATCAATTTGCCATTGATCAAATCACATACTTACCGTCTTGTTTTTTTTGATGCAGATGGGACACAGTTATTTGATATCAAATCGCTAAAAGAATCTGAACTGGTTTTAGACAAGACCAATTTTGTGCATGCAGGTTGGTTTACCTATGAATTGTATGAAGATGAAAAGTTAAAAGAGAAGAACAAATTTCAGCTACAAAAAGATTAAGAAATCAACAGGCAAGTAAATACTTTTTGAAAATTATTTTTCAGTTTCGCTTTTACTTGTTCCATAGGAACCGGATATCCAAGTTCTTTTTCCAACGAAGTAACTGCTTTGTTCTGTATACCACATGGAACTATTCCTTCAAAATAACCCAGGTCCGTATTTATATTAAAGGCAAATCCATGCATAGTAATCCACCGGCTGCATTTTATGCCCATAGCACAAATTTTTCTTTCTTTCCCTTTTATTCCTGGGTCCAGCCAAACACCGGTTTCTCCTATACTCCGATCGCCCTGTAGTCCATATTCGTAAAGGGTATCTATTATTACCTGTTCCAGGCTTCTCAAATACCAGCCCAGATCTGTTTTAAATTTTTCCAGATCCAATATCGGATATCCTACCAATTGACCAGGGCCATGAAAAGTAATGTCTCCACCCCGATTGATATGAAAATATTCAATATTTCTTTCTATTCTTTCGGCTTCTGATAATAAAATATTTCCTGTATTTCCACTCTTACCCAGGGTATATACAGGATTGTGTTCTACAAATAAGAGATGGTGTATGGTAGGGATTTCAGCAGGCAGAATTGCTTCTTCCCTATTTCTAAAGGCTGCTTTAATAAGGGTATTCTCCTTTAATAAATCCTCCTGGTAATCCCATGTTTCTTTATAAGGTTTGGACCCAAGATCAGAGAATTTTACATGCTGCATAGATCAAAATTAAGAATTAGCGGTTATAAACCGGTTCTGGTCATTTTTAATGCCTGAGAAGATAATATTTCAGGTAGAGATAACGATATCTGTCAACTTCCCTACAATCAGTTATTTTTGCCAGATGCTGGATGAAATAGATAACCTACCTGAAGAAAGTATAGAAACGCTATATGAGCGAAAGACCTTCTCGGTAGATAAAGGACAGGAGCCCTACCGGATAGATAAATGGGTGCAAATGCACCTGGAGGGAGCCACACGCAGTAAGGTTCAGAAAGGGATTGAAGCAGGATTTCTTACCGTGAATGGAAAAGTGGTTAAGAGTAACTATAAAATACGGCCGGGTGATGAGATTGTTATTATGAGCTTGGTGAATCCGGAGCATACGGTTCTCAAAAGGGAAAATATTCCATTAAATATTGTTTACGAGGATGATTCACTCATGGTAATCAATAAACCACCCAATATGGTGGTTCATCCTGGAGTTGGAAATTTTAGTGGTACTCTTTTGAACGGAGTTGCCTATTATCTTGAGCAGCAGAATCCGAATATTGATGAAGAAGCATTACCCAGGTTTGGTCTGGTTCATAGAATAGATAAGAACACCACCGGCCTGATTGTGCTTGCCAAAACACCCGTAGCAGCTGCAGTTCTGGCAAAGCAGTTTTTTAACCATACTGTCAAAAGAAAATATGTGGCCCTGGTTTGGGGAAATATCGAAGAAGATGAAGGAACGATTACCGGGCATATTGCCCGTCATCAGCAAAACCGTAAAATGTTTGATGTATATCCTGAAGGTGAAATAGGAAAACATGCCATTACCCATTATAAAGTTCTGGAGCGGTTTAATTATGTAACCCTGGTAGAATGTGTTCTTGAAACAGGGCGAACACATCAGATACGTGTCCACATGAAACATATCGGACATACGCTTTTTAATGACTGGGAATATGGTGGTGACCGAATACTAAAAGGCACAATCTATACCAAGTATAAACAGTTTGTGGAGAATTGTTTTGAGCTTTGTCCGCGTTGTGCATTGCATGCAAGAACACTTGGTTTTATACATCCGGTTACACATAAGGAAATTATGTTTGAGTCTGCTTTACCTGATGATATGGAAAAGCTGGTTGAAAAATGGCGAGGGTATATGAATCATCAAAACCAAGGATAACAGTATATTAAAATCAACTAAAGCATCCTAATTTTTAACCAGGCCAGCTGCTTACCACAGGTTAAAAAACCGCTTATATTTGCTAATAAACTAAGCTTATGTCTACAGACATCCGAAATAACTGGCAACTGCAAGAAATCAAAACAATCTATCAAACACCCTTACTGGAATTGGTTTTCAGAGCAGCCACTTTACACAGAAAATATAATGATACTGCGGAAGTGCAGGTTTGTACTTTACTTAGTATTAAAACCGGAGGCTGTAGTGAGGATTGCGCTTATTGTCCTCAAGCTTCCCGTTATGATACCGGCGTAGGTGTACAGGCACTTCTCAAAAAAGAAGATGTTCTATCCTATGCACAAAAAGCAAAAGATGCAGGCAGCACGCGGTTCTGTATGGGTGCCGCATGGAGAGAGGTTAGGGATAATCGCGATTTTGACAGGGTTTTGGAGATGGTAAAAGGGGTAAATGAAATGGGGATGGAAGTATGTTGCACTTTGGGGATGCTTACTGCAGAACAGGCGCAGAAACTCGCTGATGCAGGATTATATGCCTATAATCATAACCTTGATACCAGTAAAGAACATTATAGTGAGATTATTACTACCCGAACCTATGACGACCGATTACAAACACTGGACAATGTTCGGAAAGCAGGAGTTTCTGTTTGCTGTGGAGGCATTATTGGGTTAGGGGAAACACATGAGGATAGAATTCAGATGTTACATACACTATCTACTTTACCTGAACATCCGGAAAGTATTCCCATCAATGCGCTGGTTCCTATTCCGGGAACTCCCTTAGAAAATAATAAAAAGGCAGATATATGGGATATGGTACGCATGATTGCCACCGCGAGAATATTGATGCCCAAAGCCATGGTGCGACTGAGTGCCGGAAGAACAGAAATGAGTATTGCTGAGCAGGCGCTTTGTTTTATGGCTGGTGCTAATTCCATATTTGCAGGAGATAAATTGCTAACCACGCCTAATCCAAGTTTTGATGAAGATAATGCGATGTTTCAGCTACTTGGACTTACTCCCAGAACTGCTTTTAAAGAAGAAAAGCAGTATCTCCATGAAATGGTGGATGCCTAAAACAAAAAATATGATAAAATCATGGGATATTTAATGTCCTGTTAAGTGTTTGGTATTGTATTTGCCTTACCCTTTACGAATACGTATTTTTATCAGTAAAACCCATTTCGTCTGAAGCGTGCCTTGAAAATATTCCGCAGAACCGTTATTGTGTTCTCCACGCTTATCCTGCTGGCATTTTTAGCCATTCAAACCAGTTTTGTACAAAATTGGCTGATACATATCGCTACTACCCGACTTTCTGAAGCCTTACAAACAGAGGTATCTGTAAAAAATGTAAGTTTTTCGCTGTTTAATCGGCTTAATCTGGAAGGGACACTGGTTAGGGATAAACAGAAAGACACCTTGCTATATGCCGGAGTTTTACAGGTGAAAATTTCAGATTGGTTTTTTCTAAAACAAAAACCTGAGTTAAAATATATTGGCCTGC
The DNA here is from genome assembly GCA_903926855.1 of uncultured Bacteroidota bacterium. GTDB lineage: Bacteria > Bacteroidota > Bacteroidia > Chitinophagales > Chitinophagaceae > Sediminibacterium. The sequence continues at coordinate 12,558 of CAIYKV010000092.1, forward strand.
AAGATGCAGTAATCAATATCGGACGGAAAGACTCTATATGGAATTATGGATTTCTTGCAGATTATTTTGCCTCCCCTACCCCGAAAAAGAAAGGTGATGGTCTCAATTTTGATATCAAAAAAGTAGACCTGAAGAATATTCATTTTGTTAAGAATGATCTGTGGCGTGGAGAAAGAATGACCATAGAATTGGGAGGGTTGGCACTCGATGCTGAAATCATTGATCCTTCCAAAAAAATATTCCAACTGAAAGAAATAACACTTACCAATCCATTTGTAGAAATCCAGGGACTTAACCCTCTTAGACCCGCTTCGATTGCAAAACGCAATTCTATTGAGTTGGATACCGGTATGTACCTTAACCCGGGGAATTTGAGTATTCATGTAAACAATATTAAGATCATTAACGGTAAATTATTCCTTGATAGTGACTCAGATATTCCTTCCACTCATTTTGATGGCGCACATATCCAAATGAGCAAATTAAATGGAACAATTACAAATTTCAGTTTTGTAAAAGATACACTGCGTGCCAATGTTTCTGTTTCTGTGAAAGACAGGTGTGGTTTGGAGATTAAAAAATTGAAAACAAGTTTCAAATTCACTCCACAAATTATGGAGTTGTCAAAGATGGACCTACAGACAAATAAAAGTCATTTGACTAATTATTATGCAATGCAGTTCAAAGACTTTAATAAAGATTTTAACAAGTATGATAGTCATGTGATCATGGATGCCCATTTCAAAGATGCAAAAGTGAGTAGTGATGATATCGCCTTTTTTGCACCAGAACTAAAGGACTGGAAAAAGGAAGTGATACTAAACGGGCATTTTGTTGGATCTGTTGAAAATTTTACGGTCACCAATTTAAAAGCACAATCCGGCGCCACCTCCAATATCAGTGGAACATTAAGTATGCAAGGTCTTCCGGATATGGATAAAACTAAGATTGTTTTCAGCAACGGCACCTTACAAACCAATTACTATGATTTAGGAATATTTATTCCCTCTCTGAAAGAGGTAACTTCTCCCAATTTGGCCGCTTTGGGAACCATTTATTACAGGGGTAATTTCAGTGGCACTATCTATAACTTCATTACTGCAGGAACATTCGGTACACAACTGGGTGGAGTAGTTACCAATATCGGTCTTCAGTTGCCCAAGAAGGGTGATCCTGTATATACAGGGGATATTGAAACCGTTCGTTTCAATATGGGAAAGTTTTTGGGTAACACGGATATTGGCTTAATTGATTTTAAAGGAAAAATTACAGGCAGTAGTTTTAATGTAGACAGATTGAAAACAACATTGGAAGGCAAAATTACTTCTCTCGAGTATAAGGATTATCAATATTCTAATATCACAACAAATGGAACTTTTCAAAAAAAGTATTTTACTGGTGAAGTAAAAGTAGATGACCCGAATCTGGATTTTACGAGTACGGTTGAGATTGATCTTACCAAAGAACTACCCCGGTTTAATATAGTTGGTGATCTTGTGCATACCAATTTGAAGCCTTTACATCTGCAAGATAAGCCCGTAGAAGTAACCGGCTTATTAGATGTAAATTTTACAGGAACCAATATTGATAATTTTGCAGGATCAGCAAAATTTTTCAATGCGACTATTAAAGATGATAAGTCAAGTGTAAGCTTCGACTCATTATCCCTTAGTTCAAGTAATCTAGATTCTATCAAATTACTGCGTTTGACCAGCAACCAGTTTTCTGCAACTGTATTTGGCAAGTTCAGGATACTTGATTTGCCAAGTAGTTTCCAGGGTTTTCTTAATCACTATTATCCTGCCTATATAAAACCGCCCAAGTTTATACCAGGTAATCAGCAGTTTTCATTTGCAGTGAGTACAAATGATAGTATTGAACCCTATATCCAGTTATTCAATGATAAAGTAGCCGGTTTTAATAATGCCAATATTGAAGGATCCGTAGATACTAAAAATAATATACTGGGGCTGGAAGTAAGAATACCATATGGAAAAATTAAGAATTTTGGTTTTTCCGGACTTGATATATTTGGTAAGGGGAGTAAGGATACTTTATCCGTCAATGGTTCAATCAGCAGTATCCAGGCAAGTGATAGTTTACGTTTCCCGAATACGAAATTTACTATCAGTTCACATAATGATCATTCTATTGTATCTATCAGAACCAGTGCTGATTATACTTTGAATGATGCAGATCTCTACGCAGATGTATATACACTATCAGATGGTGTACGTGTACAGTTCAGGCCTTCCTCTTTTGTATTGAATGATAAAAAGTGGGGGATTGAGAAAGCAGGAGAAATTACAGTAAGAAACAATTTCATCCAGGCACAAAATGTAAAATTCTCACAAGGGTTCCAGGAAATCAGTGCGGAAACTGAGGAGGAAGATGGAGGCAATACCAGTAAACTGGTAGTAAAAATGAAAAATGTGATACTAGGTGATCTGAGTTCACTTTTTTTCAAGAACCCAAGATTAGAGGGGGTCACTTCCGGGAATATTGTACTGAATGATTTCTTTGGTCAATTCAATGCCAATGCAGATTTGAAAGCAGAACAATTTCGATTAGATGATGACTCTATTGGCTTGGTAAATATTAAAGCAGGCTATGATAGTAAGACGGGGAACCTCCCCTTTACGGTACAGTCGCCAAACGCTGGTTACCGTTTCATTGCTTATGGAAGTTATAATACAAAAGACACTACGGGTAATTCATTCAATACCGATATTCAACTGGAAAATTCAAAGATTGATATTTTGCATAGATTCCTGAGTGATATATTCACAGATATGAAGGGGCAGGCAACAGGTAATTTAAATATCAGTGGTGATCTGAATGCACCTGACCTGGTAGGGAATATCAAATTGCGGAAAGCCTCGATGAAAGTGAATTATACACAGGTAACCTATACTATTGATTCTGCGGATATCAGTTTTGATAAAGATGGCATTGACTTCGGGAAGTTCAATATACACGACAGATATAAGAATACAGGAACAGTTAGTGGTAAAATTCTTCATCAGGGATTTAGAAACCTCGACTTTGATCTGTATCTCAAAACAGACAAATTGTTAATGATCGATACAAAAGCAACCGATAACCAGCAGTTTTATGGTAAAGCAATTGGTAATGCCACACTTGAATTCAAAGGACCTGAATCAAAATGTAATATGAAGATCAGGGCAGAATCAAATGACAGTTCTCATATTTATATCCCAAACTCAATCAGCAGGGAGAGCGGTAGTGCCGATTTTATCGTATTCAGACAATACGGTACAGAGATGGTTAAACAAAAGCATGCCAGCAATTTTAACCTTTCTGTTGAGTTGGATATATATGCCAACAATTACGTAATGATAGATGTGATATTAGATGAACTGACAGGTGATGTGATCAAAGCCAAAAAGGGAAACGGTGTACTAAAAATAAAAGCCGGAACCACAGAACCTTTGTCAATAACAGGCAGATATAATATCGATGAAGGTAGCTATGATTTCAATTTTCAGTCACTGGTACGTAAACCATTTCTGCTATTACCGGATGCAGGCAACTATATCAGTTGGTCCGGAGATCCTTATAAGGCAGATATGCATATTGATGCCCAATATATAGCTGAACGGGTTAGCCTCGGTGATCTGATTGGTGGATTAAATATTAGTAGTGAAGTAAAAGGTTACAGGGGGGATGTATATGTGATAGCGCAACTGCGTGAAAAACTCACCAGACCAGATATCAAATTCCGTCTTGATTTCCCACAAGGCAGTCCCATGAAAACAGACAATGATTTTGCCCAATTTCTGGTAAGATTAGAAAAAGATCAGAATGAAATTCTCAAACAGGTGGCATTCCTTATCGTATTAAACAGTTTTGCTCCCCCTGATGTGAGTACTGGTGGGGCCGCTGCCAATACCAATTATTCTACACTTACTTTGGGCATCAATACGATATCAGGGGCTTTAACCAAAGCGGTTACAAAAGAATTATCAAAACTGTTATTCAGAATTACGGGAGATAATAGCCTCCGTTTTGATTTAGGCACAAGCCTGTATAATAGTGCTTCACTTGATCCCAATTCTGTAGGTAATCCAAATACAGGTCCCAATCGTACAAGGGTAGATCTGAAAGTTGGATATGCGTTCGCCAAAGACAAAATTATTGTCTCACTCGGCAGTGATATTGATTTTGGTTTAACCAACACATCAGGATTACAGAACGGAACTCAATGGTTGCCTAATGTGAATGTAGATTTTGTTCTGAGCAAAGACAAAAAATTACATTTGATTGTTTTTAATAAAACTTCATTAGATGTTAGCTTTGGAAAAAGGGTTCGCACAGGTGTGAGTATCTCTTATAGGAAAGATTTTGAAAAATTGTTCGGAAATAAACAGGAAGATATCGTGTTTAAATCTCCAGCTGACTCTACGGGTGTGAAAGGAAATTGATCTACCTGTTTCAGGTTCTAAATAGAAAAGCACTACTTCCCTCATTTCAAAACCGCTACTGGAATTAGTTTACATTGCCTCAATCTGTATATATAAAAATACCTGACTACTCCCCCATTTCTTTTTTGATCAATCACTATGGGCTTTTCAATTGTAGTAAAATATCGCCCATAGATATCAGTAACCTGTATGGGCAAATTTGACGGGACAATGCAATATGCATCATCGCCTAATTGCAAACCCTTACGTTCTTTATTCAGCCAGGCAAATTTGTGCAAATCATCCAGAGTTCCAATGCCTAATACAGATAAGCCTGATTGCCGGGCTGTATAAAATTCGAGGTGCCCTCCGGGAAACCATTTATTGATTATTATCGGAGAATGCGGTTTCATCAATCTATTTTCACAATCGCTTTTCACCAATACAGTAAAATTTTCACTAAATTTTTCCCATCCGCTTAAGTCAAGTGTAGGGCAATATTCCCCATAATTTTCTTTACTATGGCTTCCAAAATTAACTGGTGACAGTCTTACCAATCCAATCCCCACTATTAAAACAATGATGAGTAAATACGCTGCTACTTTAACAAAAACAGGCAAGAACCGAACAGATTGCTTTTCTAAATACACCGCAGCCAGAAAAAATAAAGGAATATAAGCCGGTCCGCTCCAATGTGGTAAAGTAGGGTTAAACAAAGAAATGCTCCAGAATAAAATGATCATGGGCAGGCTCATACAAAAAATCCAGGTAGCAGTCCCTTTTCCATTGAAATGAAATTGCTTTCGTAACCAGGCAATTAATGACACGAAGACCAAGCTAAAAATAACCGGATTCTGGTACCCGAACTCTCCAATAATTTCCCGCAATAACATATCCCATTGAATAGTTGTGTGCGTAACCCTGTCTGAATGATATCTGTAAGTAATAAAATCATTCATTACATTCCAATAAACGATGGGAAGTATACATAACAAAGTGATCAGTAACGATAAATATAAGCGCCAGTTCAAAAGCCATTTACCTTTTGTAAGAATAATAAACAATCCAAATCCTGCCCATAAATACAAAGCATGTATTTTGCATAAGGTAGCAAGACCAATCAACAAACCCATTAGCAACCACAAGCCTGTATTTTTATCTTCTTTATTCATCACTAATCGTGACATCAGGTATAAAGCGCCTGTCCAGAAAGGCATTTGAGGAGAATCTGGAAGTATAAAGAAGCCAGCAATAAATCCGGTATACACTGAGCAATTGTAAATTAAAGCCGCATACCACCCGGTTCTTTCGTTGGCTATTAATTTACCTGTTTGAAAAATGATCCAGGTAGAAATAGCAGCGCAAACCATACTACCTAACCGAAGAGTAATATCATTTGCCCAGAGAAGATTACAGGTAAATAGCCTGATTAACCAACCCACCATAGGTGGGTGATCAAAATGACTCCAGTCTGGCTGAATAGCATAGGTCCAGTAATAAACTTCATCATTTCCCAGTTCCAGTAAGGAAGCAGAAATCAGTTTTACAATGGAGCAAATGACAATCAACCAGCCAATTTTTTTTCTGAAATCTGTGGTTGGAGCAATTGCTGAAGGAGGCATTTTCAAGTTGCTTATTTATGATCGATCAACCAACGGATAGCGAGTTCATATCCCGTGAGTCCCAGCCCAAAAATACTTCCTGCTGATTTCCCGGAAATATGGGATAGTTTTCTGAAATCTTCTCTGGCATGTACATTACTGATATGCACTTCTACCACAGGGGTTTTGATTGCTGCAATCGCATCACCAATGGCTACAGATGTGTGCGTATATCCTGCGGGGTTCAAAACAATGCCATCGAAGGAATAACCCACCCTTTGTAATTCATTGATCAATTCTCCTTCCACATTGCTTTGATAATAATGAAACTCAACGGATGGAAATAATGATTTAACCTCATCAAGGTATTTTTCGAATGGCTGGTTTCCGTAAATATCTGTTTCCCGCTTACCCAGCAGGTTCAGATTAGGTCCATTGATGATAGCAATTTTCATAATTCGAAAGTACGGAAAAATGGTAAGGTTGGCTATTGGTTATTGGCTATTGGCCTTTTATTAAAGATACTCCATTTCACTTCGTTTAAACCCAATCAAGCCAACTGCCAAAGGCTAATAGCTAATGACTGACTGATAAGTTAACACCCCCTAGCCTCTCATCATCGCTACAAAATCATCAAACAAGTATCGACTATCATGTGGTCCGGGTGTACTTTCCGGATGGTATTGTACACTGAATGCGGGCCTATCTTTTAATCGAATACCTTCAATAGAATCATCATTCAGGTTCAGATGGGTTACTTCCACATTCGGGTGTTTGCGTACGGCTTCGGGATCCACACCAAATCCATGATTTTGGGTAGTGATCTCACATAAGCCGGTAATAATATTTTTTACCGGGTGGTTCAATCCTCTGTGGCCATGGTGCATTTTAAATGTGGGGATATCATTGGCCAAGGCCAGTAACTGGTGACCCAGACAGATACCAAAAACCGGTTTATTCTCATTCAGAATATCTTTAAGAGTGGTTACTGCATAAGGCATAGCAGCCGGGTCGCCGGGGCCGTTTGAAATAAAATATCCGTTTGGGTTAAATTCCTTCAGACGACTAAGGGGTGTTTTTGCCGGATGAACCCGTATATGTGCTCCGCGTGAAACAAGGCACTGAAGAATATGTTGTTTTACACCAAAATCAAGAACAGATACTTTTAGTGATGCATTAGCATCTCCCATTTCATATTCTTTTTCGGTGCTGACCGTGCTTGCCAATTCAAGGCCGTCCATATCAGGCACTTTATCCAATTCCGCTTTTAATTGCGCAACATCCAATATTTCGGAAGAAATAATGCAATTCATCGCTCCTTTTGTGCGAATATGGGCAACCAATGCCCTTGTATCCACACCTTCAATGGCTACAATATGATTGGCTTTCAGATAGGTATTTAAATCTCCTTCCGCCTGTAAACGACTGAATTGCTCTTCCAGGTTTCTGGCTATTAAACCCCTGATTTTTACACTACTGCTTTCAACATCCGATTGTTTTACGCCATAATTACCCACATGAACATTATTCATAATCAGGATCTGACCGGTATAGCTGGGGTCTGTAAATACTTCCTGATAGCCGGTCATACCGGTATTAAAACAAATTTCACCGGTAGCAGTTCCGGTCTTTCCAAATGAATGGCCATGAAATACATGTCCATCTGCTAATAATAAAATGGCTGGCTGATGGGTTTGGGGCATGGGTTTATCTATTTCGATTGCAAAAAAAGATCAATCTGGTTAAACTACATCATTAATTTTCGCACATTGTTAACCTATAAAAAAAGGCAAAACCAAAACGGTTTTGCCTTAGTATCAGGAAATGGCATCATATTTATTCTGCCGCTTTTTCTTCTGTTTCTGTAGCATCAACCGGTGCTTCAGCAACGGGTGCTTCGGCTACTGCTGCAGTTCCTACTTCAGCTGCTTTTTTGGGAGCGCGACCACGACGGGTTTTCTTAGCAGGTTCTGCTGCTTTATCCACTCCTTTACCGTAGATTTCATTGAAATCAACCAGTTCAATCATTGCTTTTTCAGCATTATCACCAGGGCGAATCCCTAATTTTAAAATACGGGTATATCCTCCGGGGCGAGAAGCGATTTTTGGTCCAACTACTGTAAACAATTCTTTTACTGCAGCTTTATCCTGTAAATGACTAAAAACGATTCTATGCTGGTGCATGATCTCTTCTTTGTCTTCGCTTTTCTTTGTTTTGGTAATCAGCGGTTCTACATAAGTTCTCAAAGCTTTGGCTTTGGCTAAAGTAGTAACGATACGTTTGTGGGTAATCAGCTGACTGGCCAGATTACTCAGCAATGCGCTTCTGTGGGCTTTTTTACGACCCAGGTGGTTTACTTTGTTTCCGTGGTTCATGACTTCTGTTTTTATACTTCACACCGTGTCAGGATTTGTGAAGCTACCCGTTAGGGTGTTATTAATTATCCAGGTTATCTAAACCCAGCTTATTCAAATCCATTCCAAAGCTCAATCCTCTTTCTGTTAAAACCTGTTCAATTTCAGAGAGTGATTTCTGACCGAAGTTTCTGAACTTCATCAGGTCTTCCTGCTCATATTGTACCAGTTCGCTCAGGCTATTGATTTTAGCTGCTTTCAGACAGTTGAATGCACGTACAGAAAGATCAAGATCTTCAAGTGGTGTTTTCAATACTTTACGTAATTGTAATACATGCTCATCTACTACATCTTCTTTCTTATCTTCTTTGTTATCGAAAGTGATGTTTTCATCAGTAATGATCATCAGGTGCTGGATCAGGATACGCGATGCCTGTTTTACTGCATCTTCCGGATGGATGGTTCCATCGGTAGCTACATCCAGGATCAGTTTTTCATAATCTGTTCTCTGTTCTACACGATAGTTCTCAATTGCGTATTTAACGTTCTTGATAGGTGTGTGAATAGAATCGATTGCAATATATCCAAATACAGAATCTTTGATCTTATTTTCTTCAGCAGGAATATAACCGCGGCCTTTGGCGATGGTTAATTCAATATCCATTTTAGAAGTAGTATCCATGGTGCAGATAGCCAATTCAGGGTTCATTACCTGAAAATTCTGAGATAGTTCACCAATCATACCTGCGTTGAATTCGGTACGACCTTTAATAGACAAAGTGATTTTCTCGTTGGCAACATCATGCTCAACATGTTTCTTGAAACGAACCTGTTTCAGGTTCAAGATAATTTCAGTAACATCTTCAGTTACCCCTTTGATAGTTGCAAACTCATGGTCTACACCTTCAATTTTGATACCTACTATAGCATATCCCTCTAAGGAACTTAATAATACTCTGCGTAATGCATTACCGATCGTAAGACCAAAACCTGGTTCTAACGGACGGAACTCGAATTGTCCTTCGAAGTCATTTGCTTTTTGTAAAACGATTTTGTCGGGCTTCTGGAAGCTTAATATGGCCATATTAAAACTTTTTTTACGGTTTATCTCCGGCCCACATGAGGCCAAAGGAAAATATTTGTTTCGTAAAGAACTGAATTAGGAAAAACATTGTATTGTCTTATCCCCCAACTCGATTTTTACGATTATTTAGAGTACAATTCGACGATCAATTGTTCCTTGATATTCTCAGGAACATTTTCACGCTCAGGATGTGTGATGAAAGTACCTTTCTTTTCAGTTTCGTTCCAATCTAACCAACTGAATTTAGGGTTTTTACCACGGCTCTTACTGGTTACAGAAGAATTATCTGCGCTTCTGGGTTTGTATGCAATCACATCACCTGCTTTGCACTGGTAAGAAGGAACATTCATTACTTCACCATTCACCGTAATATGTTTGTGATTTACCAATTGTCTTGCTTCCGGGCGACTGGCTGTTAAACCTAAACGGTAAACAGTATTATCCAGACGGGCTTCCAGCAATTTAATCAGGTTTTCACCGGTAACTCCTTTTAAACGTTGTGCTTCTTCAAAAGTTTTACGGAACTGGCGCTCTAATACACCATATGTGTATTTTGCTTTTTGCTTTTCGCGTAACTGTAAAGCGTATTCACCAAGGGTTTTACGTTTACGTGCTGCACCATGTTGACCGGGAGGGTTGCTGTTTTTGCCTAACCATTTGCCATTACCTAAAATGGGCTCTCCGAAGATTCTGGAAATTTTGGTCTTGGGACCTGTGTAACGTGCCATAATGTATGTTTTTGATTTTTTAGTGACGATATACCATCAAAAAATCTAAAATCGATGATATATCCGGTTATGAAATAATCCGCAATATTGATTGCAGATTTAATTAAACTCTACGTTGTTTTGGTGGACGACAGCCATTATGTGGCAAAGGGGTTACATCTTTGATAGAAGTAACTTCGATACCTGACTGGGCAATAGAACGGATAGAACTTTCACGTCCTGAACCAGGTCCTTTTACAAATACATCCACTCTTTTCAAACCTGCATCCAGTGCAACTTTTGCAGCATCTGCAGCAGCCATCTGGGCAGCATAAGGTGTATTCTTTTTAGAACCTTTGAATCCCATTTTACCAGCACTGCTCCAACTGATCACCTGTCCGGCTTTATTGGTAAAACTGATAATAATGTTATTGAAAGTTGCTGAGATACGTACTTCACCGGAAGCATCTACTTTTACAACTCTTTTTTTGGCAGTAGCTTTTGCGCTATTCTGTGCCTTTTGTGGTTTAGCCATGTTTGTTTTTTGAGGTAGTCTTTATATTAAAAAATCCCGGTTGAACGGGAACCTCCTATTTCTCCTTCCTGCCTTGCGGGATATCCAAAATAAGTGGGTTTATATGTATTTTGCAATCAGGTAAGGGTAAAACCCAACCCGATTGCAAAACCAATTATTTATTTTTTAGCGGCTTTCTTTTTGCCTGCAACTGTCTTCCTCTTTCCTTTACGAGTGCGGCTATTGGTTTTGGTACGCTGACCACGAACCGGCAGCCCTTTACGGTGACGAAGGCCACGGTAACAGGCAATATCCAATAAACGTTTAATACTCATAGACACTTCACTACGCAAAGCGCCTTCCACTTTAAATTCAGAGTTGATGATATTACGGATAGCACCTTGTTCCTCATCATTCCACTGGTTTACTTTTTTATCAAAGTCAATACCAGCTTTAGTAAGAATATACTGAGCAGTGGAACGACCAATACCAAATATATAGGTAAGGCCAATTTCTCCTCTTTTATTCTTTGGTAAGTCAATACCGGCAATACGAGCCATATGTTAATTTTAAATTTGAAAATTTGTCCCGAACCCTCGGGATGAAAATTTGAAAATTTCGATAATGTATGATTTGTAAACATTATGTCTATTTTCTAAATTTTCAATTTACCCCTGACGCTGTTTAAAACGAGGGTTCTTTTTGTTGATTACAAACAACTTTCCTTTACGCTTCACGATCTTACAATCAACACTACGCTTTTTGATAGAAGCTCTGACTTTCATAAAAATGTTTTTAATATAGGCTTCGGCATTTTATTGCCCTCGGCTTATTATTTATACCTGAAAATGATTCTTCCCCTGCTTAAATCATACGGACTCATCTCCACTCCCACTTTATCGCCAGGTAAGATTCTGATGTAGTGCATCCTCATTTTACCTGAGATGGTAGCCAATATTTCATGACCGTTTTCTAATTTTACCCGGAACATAGCATTGCTCAAGGCTTCCAGAATAACTCCATCTTGTTTGATCAGTGGTTGTTTCGACATACAATTTTTGGGGCTGCAAAGATACCAAACCGCAACCGAAATATGAAAATTAAGTGGAAAAATTTCTCAATTTTGTGGAAAAACCTTGCGTTTTTCGGCCAATTTGGCCAAAATCAAGTCAATTTAGGCTAATTAAAGAGGCTGACGGGCAAAATCAGCTCCCAGATATTTGAAGAATTGCTCCCTAGCCCATTAAACTGGTTATCGAGCAGGTGGCTATACCTGATCCCAAAACTGATAGGCTGCTGGTTCCACCAACGGGTATCAAAATAGACTTCGGCTCCGGTAGTCCGGAAAGTATAGCTTGTTCCGGTTTTCAGACTTTTTCCATATGTGACATCATAAAAAAGATTGGCCCTGATGCGTTGAAAATAAACAATATTGCCGACTCCCATATCCGGATACGCCAATGGAAAATGATAATTGATGCCTAATCTTTCCATCTGGGGGAAGTCGATCGCCGTATAACCTCTCGAAAAAGGAAAATTATTGGAGAAAAGATATTGAAGCAAATCATCACGCTGTTGAAAAGCACCCGAAAGCACCAGACTATGGTTTCCACTGAACCCAGGAAGATAGAGTGACCCGTTTACCAAAAACTGATGGGCGGTATAGGTATTCAATATCGACCTGAATTGAACCAATACACTCTGAGCCCAATGAGGATATATCTGTTGCACTGCTTTTTGTATCTGACCCGAATAACTAAACCCGGTATTTATAAAATTGAATTGAGCCGATTTGAATAATTTTTCTGCAAAACCGGTCCAATGAACCTGATCAATATTAAAAGTACTGAATATATTGAGGTACCTGTATTCTTTTCCGCCAGATAGATTCAATGGTAATTGCAGCCCCGCATAGCCACTCAATTCATTCCAGTTGATTATAGTATCTCTTGAATTGATTTGTGCCAGGCCGGTTCTATGCCAGGTTTGATTGAACCCAAAAACTGGTTGCAGGAAACTGCCTCCATAAACCCCTGTATACCCGAGTTTATTGCTGGATTCATTCTGATTATATGTATAGGCTATCTGGGTTTGTAATGTGTTGAGCACGTTTTGCCCATATGCGGTGAAGGAATATTCCGGTTGCGAATAATAAGGGCGAAAACTATGCAGGTTGATTAATTGAAATGATTTTAGGTATTTGGTGATATTGAAATCTTGTTGAGGAACGCTATCAAGTATTGTATGGTCCGATGGAAGGTATACCTTACCGGTATACAAGTCTGAAACTGTATTGGTGTCTTTTATTTTTTCCCAGCGGGGAATAAAACTACCCAACCGAAATCCATCAGCGGTAAAAGCAGAAGCAGCCAGCGATCCATCTGCCTGTAAACAAGCCTGGTATAAACCGGTTGAATAAGTTGCCATTCTAAATGGGCCTTTTCTTTCTTTTTCGTCTATGATACACCAAATCTCATCCCTCCCCAGGTAACTGAGAGAAAACAAAAGCGTATCCCCTTTTACATTGATAAAACCCAGAATACGATTTGAGAAAGGAAGTAGGTCTTCCGAAAGTCCTTTATTCCCAATACGATTTTTAATGAGACTCATTTCACCTTTATCATTCCTGGCCAAGACATAGTAAGATTGGTTATCCGTAGAAAATTTTGGACCTGAAAAAACAAGCCCTTTTGTGGAAAAACTATCCAGTACTTGTGCCGCAATATCCATAACCACAACTTTTGATTCAGTCATTGGTTTATTTTCTATTGCGATTACCTGCTTTCCGTCATGTGATATATCGGGTGAAAAATACTTTGTATGCTTTGCAATACTGGTTTCTTTTCCTGTATTGATATCCAACACTCTCAATTCATTAAAATCGCGATTTTCCCAACGAATATCAGGTTGATCTACTGTAAAAACAATCCGGTTATTTTTATAGGAGAAAAAGTCTTCTACGCTAATATCCCGAACACCAATTTTCTCTTCTCGTTTATCAGGATATATTTTATAAAAAGCAGGCAGCTGCCGATAACTGCTTTTTAAAACAAGAATAGCACCATCACTCATCTGATAAGGGTATCGGTAATTGATTACATTATGTCGATCTGTCTGGGTAAGCCAATTCATTGAATCGTTTACAGAGCCTTGCCATTGTTGCTGATAATATTGCATGGCCTCAGTTACAAATGAATGAAAAGTTACCCCCATATATTTTTTTACAGCACCCTGAAATGGATAAAATAAGGATTTATATGCTGCAGCATCTGTCGTTATTTTCCGCCAGATATCATTCCCATATTTGATTCTGCCATATGACACTAACAGGTAACCCAAAGCATAATGATCAGGAACAAAATTTTGGAATGAGCCGTTTCGCATTTTTGGGTAATCATATACTTTGTGGCTATTATACAAAGACTGATAATTACTCAAGAATAATGGGAGACTACCTCTTCCCTGCCGTGTTAATTTGGTTTCATTGAATACTGCATCTCCTTCAAAAAACCAATCCGGGATAGCAGCGGTATTTGCCAATGCCTGACCCTGTTCTCCCAAAATGAATGAAGCAACTTTAGAAACGCCAATATTGAAATTACTATACTGTTGCACATGTCTGAATTCATGAACCGCCAGTACATCTGTCCAGCTAACAGCCCCCAATTCAAAAGCATTTTGTGGAGGGGTTACATAAAACTCGCTACGATAAGGGGCAAGGGCAACATAGCCATTTGAAATCAGTGATTGATCCTGGATAACAATATTTACTTTTCGGAAGCTGGTACCGATGGTATTGCTATAATGCTTTTGCAGATAATGAACAACATTGGCAATACGGCGTGCTTTATCATCATATCCCTTCGGGAAAATTACACGAACTGTATCTGTATTAATCTGGTTCCAATGAATAGAAGATGGGGTACCCCCGAACTGTTGTGCCGAGAGCTGAGAAAAAATAAAAAAGCCTATCCAGAAAAACACAAATTGCTTCATACTACGAACAATTTATCTTGAAGTTACTAAACGCTTCGATTTAAGGAAATGATTTAACAAATCAAGCTTTGCTGCAATCTTGTAAGCCTTTACGGAAATTAAAAAGCACCAGTAACTGGTGCTTTTTAATACAACAATCAGGCAGTATTATTTGTTGGTGAGTTCTGCTAGTTTTTTAGACAGCAACTCTCCGTTCAGATTTTTAGCCACAATATTTCCCTGTGGATCTACTAAAAAATTCTGAGGGATTGCCCGGATACCATATTGTTTTGCCACTTCATTATCCCAATACTTAAGATCGGATACATGTGTCCAGGTAAGATTGTCTTTATGAATAGCATCCATCCATTTTGATTTGGCACCGGGTTGATCAAGACTTACACTCAGAATCTGAAAATTTTTGTCTTTGTACTCCTGGAATGCTTTTACCACATTTGGGTTTTCCTTTCTGCAAGGACCACACCAACTGGCCCAAAAATCGACCAATACATATTTCCCCTTAAAAGAAGCCAGACTAACTGGCACACCTAGGGTATCATTCTGTGTAAAATCCATAGCAGGCTTTCCTATGGCCGTTTTTTTGGCAATATCCAAGCGATCACCCAGATTCTTTCCTGAGGAAGATTCTCTAACTGATTCAGGCAGTGCCGCAAATAATGGTCCTATTTTTTCGGGGTCAATATCCCATCCGGCTGCCTGATTAACCACATACAGTGCAATGGGAGAATTTCCGTTCTTTTTTGCATAATCAGTATACACTTGTTTCTGTTCAAGATCCAGTGCATCAATTTTATCTTCTATACTTTTTGCAGCAACTTCATCTTTCGCCTTACTGGCTTTGGTGTATTCTGCATACAGGTCTGTAAGTTTGTTATTGATAGGTTTCAGTAAAGCAGTCAGTTTTTTGTTTTCGTCGTTTGCTTTTGATCCTTTGATAGTTACATTACTAAATGAATCAACAGAAGATACTTTAATTTTTTCAGCACTCAGAAAAAGGCGTATGATATCTCTTCCACTTACCGTTTTAACGGGTTTACCTTCTGCATCAAGTTCATATCTTACACGAAGAGTGGCCAGAATTGGTTCGCTAACGGCTCCCGAAAAATGATATTCGCCATCTTTTACGTCTACACTATCCACTTTATTATTACCATCCTTCTGATAGTATAAAAATACTTTCTGTACAGAGAATGAAATATTTTTAAACGACCCTTTCAATGTAAAAAGGGTTTCTTTCTGGGCCATTGCAGAAAGTGACACTAACATGGCCAATACCAGGAGATTTTTTCTCATTAGAACAGATTTAAATAAAAAATATATTCTACAAATTTAGTAGACTATTTGAGATAAATGAATTTAATCTAAAAATAATAAAAAAAAGAATATCGAATCTTTAAGCTTTTTTGCATCTACTTCATCATTCCTAGTCCAATATTCGATATTCCTTTCCTCTAGTTCATCGGCGCCGAAGTAAGATGAATCTTGGTCATATCTTGGTACTGATTCTGTAACTGGTGTACATAATGTACATCCGGATGATGTCTCCGGTCTTCCCGATACCACATTTCAATAGCAGAAAAATCATTTTCGGTGGGTATCATAATTCGAAAGGATCCTTTCATGTATTTAACTGATCCATCATCGTTGAGATGTTTTTGAAAACTGAGTTTCTGTAATGCCTCATCACTGAGTTCGATGGGAAACAAGTGTGCCGGCTCAAACCAGAACTCCTGTACAGAGGTTTCTATGCAAACCTGCTTTTCATCTCCATTTAAATCCACCACCTCTCCTTCCCAAATCTGTCCCTCATACTCCGCTTTTACATAATCCCCGATTTTGATGTCGCTGAATTTAATCATATGGCAATTTTTTAGGATGATAAGTTAGCATTTTTTTGAAATAAAATAAAATTTGGTGGAGGCGGTTAGCTGTTGGCAGGTGGGGGAAGTTTTGTATTGATAGA
>CAIYKV010000093.1 GCA_903926855.1 uncultured Bacteroidota bacterium
CTGAAATAATAATAAACCCTTATCTTCAGTAAATAAATTATAAGTATGTCAACTCCTGCCAACACCAGCACCCCGTTTTTTAAAGAACCCAAACCCCTATCCATTCGATTATGGCATTGGTTTACTTTTTTGTTTTTTACTGCGTCTATTACTACAGTCATTTTTGGCTCTACCCTGTTTAAAACAAAGAATAATATCAGTATGGTACAGGAACAGGTACAATCAAAAGGAGGTTCTATTACACCTGATCAAGCCAGAAAAGTAGCTCATGAATTCAGTGATAAATTATGGATGCTTCACAAATATCTCGGGTATGCACTTTGCTTTTTATTACTATGGAGGATAATTGCTGAAATCACCCTTTCTAAAGAAAAGAAATTACTGACAAGAATACGTTTCGCTGCTTCTTTCCCGGTAAAAGGCCCTGAGCAAAAACATAATCTCTTTGTACAATATGGATATCTTATTTTCTATTTCTTGTTTCTTCTCATGGGTTTAACTGGTTTGGTTCTCGCATTTGAAGATGTTTCCTGGCTAGATCCCATACATAAACTTTCTAAAAATATACACAGCTATGTCCAGTATGGATTATATACCTATGCCATACTCCATATGATAGGAGTCATCAGGGCTGATATCGGCTCTTATGGGGGCATCGTTTCACGAATGATTAATGGTAAGTCGAACGGGAACTAATCATTTTGCGTCAGAGTATCAACAACTTGCCCTTTTTTAAAGGGAAATGTTAAACCATTTCTTAATTGTATTGTTTTCATAAAAAAGTTTATGCGCAACTTGTTAAGTCTGTTAGCTGCACTCTGTATAAGCAATCTCTTTGCCCAGGAAACGGTTAGCAAAGCCCAGATACAGTCTGCAGAAAAAATGTTTGCTCTGTCATTTTCTGATGTGAAAAGAGATTCAATGCTCAGCATTTTGGCAGGCAAAATAAATACCTATACCTATATTCATAACAAAGAACTTCCCAATTCGGTTGCTTTCCCTCTCTGGTATAACCCTGTGCTGCCAGATATGCAGGTTCCCAAACATCAGAAACCCGTTCTATTCAACATTCCAACAAATATTTCAATTCCAAAAGACAAAGAACTGCTTGCATACTATAGTATTACAGAATTGGCTTCGCTGATTAAAAACAAGAAAATTTCATCTGAAGATCTTACCCGATTCTATCTTGCAAGACTTAAAAAATATGCCCCTGTTCTTCATTGCGTGATAGAACTTACAGAAGAGATTGCATTGAAGCAGGCAAGAAAAGCGGATGCAGAATTGGCGAAAGGTATTTACAGAGGGCCATTGCATGGTATTCCTTATGGTATCAAAGATTTATTTGCAATAGAAGGCACACATACTACCTTGGGCACTCCACCTTATAGAGATCAGGTAATTCATCAAACTGCTTTTGTAGCCACTCAACTCGAAAAAGCCGGAGCGATCCTGGTAGCCAAATTATCGCTTGGCGAACTGGCAATGGATGATATTTGGTTTGGCGGACTCACCCGAAATCCATGGGATACCTGTAAGGGTTCCGGAGGTTCATCTGCCGGCTCAGCTTCTTCCACTGCTGCCGGATTAGTGCCTTTTGCTATTGGAACAGAAACTTATGGATCTATTGTAGATCCTTCCATGCGTTGCGGAACAACTGGGTTACGTCCTACCTATGGCAGTATCGCCAAAACAGGAGCAATGGCTCTGGCATGGACTTCAGATAAAATTGGACCTATTTGTCGCTCTGCAGAAGATGCCGCTATCGTTTTTAAGTATATCCATGGTGCTGATAAAACAGACAGGTCTTCTATTGATTTTGCTTTTAATTATACCAACATCAATACGATCAGCAAACTCAGGATTGCCTATATCAGGAATTACATAGATAGTTTGCCCGAAAACAGTACAGAAAAAGAAACACTCAGAACCTTACGTAAAATGGGAGCAAAACTTACTCCCATTAGTTTTCCGGATAGTTTGCATGGTGATGAGATTCTTTCTTTGATTATTGGTGTAGAATCAGCTGCAGCTTTTGATCCTTTAACACGTGCTAATAAGGATGACGAAATGGTGCAACAGAATAAGGATCGCTGGCCGAATACATTCAGAACCTCCCGTTTTGTTCCGGCTGTAGAATATATCAATGCCTGTCGCTTGCGTTACCAGATCATGGAAATGATGAGCCCTTTTATAGATAGCTTTGATATCATTATCGCACCTCCAGAAACAGGTGATCAATTAGCGATTACCAACCTTACCGGTAACCCATCTATTACTTTACCCAATGGTTTTTTAGAAAATGGCATGCCTGCCAGTATTAGTTTTATAGGTAAGCATTTTGGTGAAGCCACTTTGCTTGCATTTACTAAAGCATATCAGGAGAAAACCGGGTATCATTTAAAGCACCCGGAATTATTTACTAAATAATACATTAAATAACAAAGGCCCTAAACTATGGTTAGGCCTTTGTTATTTAAGAATAATTTGCTTAACAAATTCTTGGCAATTGTTCCCCCGTTAAATAATTGACCATTCGCTTACCACCTATCAAACTATTCATAATTACTTTACCTGGATTTTCGGCAGTTACTGTACCTATTATTGCGGCATTCGAACCTTTGGGATCATTTTTTAGTGCTGCCAGAAAAGATTCAGCGATTTCATTTTTAACTACAGCCATAAACAACCCCTCATTCGCAACATAAATAGGGTCTAATCCCAGCATCTCACAGGCTCCGTCTACCTGCTCATCGATTGGTAATGATTTTTGATCAAGATAAAACCCTTTCTGTGTAAGCTCTGCAATCTCGTTTAATACAGATGCTACCCCACCACGGGTTGGATCTCGCAAAAAGCGAATCCCATTTCCAAATGTTTCCACCAAAGAAAGTACTGTATCTTTTAGCTGTGTGGTGTCGCTCGCGATATCTGTTTCAAATTCCAGTCCTTTCCGAAGACTCATAATGGCTATACCATGGGTAGCAATATTCCCACTTACAATAATTACATCACCTACTTCAATATTTGCATGATTGATATCTGCTTTGGGATGTATCTGACCAATACCTGATGTATTGATATATATTTTATCTCCTTTACCCTTTTCTACCACTTTTGTATCGCCGGTAACAATCTGTACATTCGCTTCTTTTGCAGCTGCCTGTATACTGGTAAGTACTTGCCAGAACTCTTCCATCGAAAACCCTTCTTCAATAATAAAACCCAATGATAAATATTTTGCCTCGGCTCCGCACATGGCCAGGTCATTTACGGTTCCATTCACTGCGAGGTCGCCAATATTTCCACCGGGAAAGAATATGGGTGAAATTACATAGCTATCTGTACTGAAAGCTAATTTACCATTCATTTCAAAAATGGCTCCATCATGTTGTTGATCAAGTAAATCATTCTTGAAAATATCAAAAACACCGCTTTGCAAAAGCCGATGGGTTAATAATCCGCCACTGCCATGCCCAAGTGTAATGATATCAAAATCAAATTTGGGCATCGGGCATTGTAATTGCATCTTTATTTTTTGGCTCATATTTAATTATTTAAAAGAAAACGCAAAGGCTAAGTTTAGCAGCCAGTTTCGTTCCCGGAGTAAAATTGATTTCATCTACAGGTGTAGCTTCATTCTTTAAACGGCTAAGCGTTTCAAATTGTGTTTCTTTCCATTTTACGCTAAAAATATTATTTACGGTTAGCCCTATCTCGTATTTCTTTTGGGTATAATTCAAAACAAAATCGTTCACAAAATATCCGGCGGCTGATAAAGAATAGCTTTCATTTGCTGGCCTGTTTCCTAACCACCTGTATCGCAGGCTTCCATTCATTCCAGTTTTATTTTTATAAGTAATGCCCCCCGTGCTGCTCCATACTGGTGCTAAAGGAATAAAATCCTGCCCTTTTATTTCATCAATAAATCTTCCATGTGCATAATTAATATCCAAATCAATGTATATCGAAGAAAACGGCTCATATCGCCCTGAAAAATCAATTCCGGTTCTCTGTGTCTTCCCCGCCGGCTGGGGAGTACCATCATCTCCATTATAAACAAATTCCTGATCCAGGTACAAATACCAAACAGCTGCATGTATCAAAAGATTTTTGGAAGGCTTATAAATGGTTCCTACATCTGCCGAATAAGCAGCTGGCAAAACTTTATGCCCGTTTTCTGTGACACAAACACGAGTATCATTGGAATGAAAGCCTTTTCCGAGATTCAGATAAAATTGTGTGTTGGTGCTTTGCTGAAAATTAAAATTTATTTTAGGGCTAAGAATAGGGCTTACTGCCTTAAAAACACTGTCACTTCTTAAATGA
>CAIYKV010000094.1 GCA_903926855.1 uncultured Bacteroidota bacterium
AATCAGGCCTACGAAACAAAATATTAAATAATTGGCTAAAAAGAAAGCCTGCAAAGATTTTCTGTGTAAAAAATGAGATTTTAATCAATATTTCAGGTACTCATTACAAATACCCTTCATCTGCAAAGCTGAAATATCCCTCACTGCTAACAATAATATGGTCCATTACATGAATATCGAGTAAGGCGGAAGCCTGTTTGATTTTCTGGGTTAATAATTCATCTGCTTTACTGGGTTTTAGGTTACCGCTGGGATGGTTATGACAAAGAATAATGGCGGTAGCATCATGTTCCAGGGCTTTTTTAAGGATGATTCTGGGGTCGGCAACGGTTCCGGTCATGCCGCCCTCACTAATTATTTCCAGATGGGTAATCTTATTGCCCCTGTTCAGGAAAACAACCGCAAATACTTCCTGTTTCCTGTATTCTAGGGTAGCCCTCAGGTAATTGGCAATATCATCGCTTTTGGTAATCCTGTCACGGATATGGTCAGAAGCATTTCTCCGGACACCCAATTCCAGCGCGGCGGCTATTAAAACTGCTTTTGCCTCTCCCAGACCTTTTACTTTTTGTTTTACCATGCCCTGAACACTTAAGCCGGCTAATTTTTGCAGATCGTTATTTGACGACTGTAAAAGTTTTTTGGCCACATCCAGTGCTGATGTGTTGGGGGTTCCGGTATTGATTAAAATGGCCAGTAACTCCGAATTACTAAGACTAGGGGGCCCTTTGCGGAGTAATTTTTTTCTGGGTTGGTCGTCTTCCGACCAATCTTTAATAGAAATCTTTCGCATAGTAAAAATTATTACAAAATCAAATTACTATTTCTTAACCTAATCTCTATCTTCGCGGCACATTCTTCCCTATTTATGAACCCATCCGTTAAGATATTCTCAGGCACCGGTTCGCAGAAACTGGCTGAGAAAATTGCGCAACGTTTTGGCGCGCCCATTGGCAAAATCAATATCCAGAAATTTAGTGATGGGGAGTTCCAGCCGATATTCCTGGAAAGTATTCGTGGTGATTATGTTTTTCTTGTGCAAAGCACGTATGCACCAACGGATAACCTGATGGAGCTATTATTAATGATTGATGCCGCCAAACGAGCCAGTGCCCATAAAATTATTGCGGTAATTCCCTATTATGGATTTGCAAGACAGGATCGAAAAGACAAACCTCGTGTAGCCATCGGAGCCAAACTGATAGCCACCTTACTTGAGGCGGCTGGCGCAGACAGGATCATTACTATGGACCTGCACGCAGCCCAGATTCAGGGGTTCTTTGATGTTCCGGTGGATCACCTCGATAGTTCAGCTATTTTTATTCCTTATATCGAACAGTTAAAACTACCCAACCTTTCTTTTGCAGCGCCGGATGTAGGCAGTACCAATCGTGTACGCGAAATAGCCAGCTATTTTAATGCAGAAATGGTGATCTGTGATAAGCACCGCAAACGCGCCAATGAAATTGCGAGTATGGTAGTTATTGGAGATGTAACCGACAGGGATGTTATCCTGGTAGATGATATCTGCGATACAGGCGGCACACTGGCCAAAGCAGCCGGATTATTAAAAGAAAAAGGTGCCAGAAGCGTAAGAGCCCTGATTACCCACCCGGTATTAAGTGGCAAAGCCTATGAAAATATTGAGAATAGTGTACTGGAAGAACTGATCGTTTGCGATACTATCCCTTTAAAAAAGGAGTCACCCAAAATACGGTCTATCTCCGTAGCAGACCTGTTTGCCATCGCTATCAGGAATGCTTACGAAAACAAAAGTATTACCAGCCTGTTCATCCATTCCCAGTTACGCGCAAGGGATAAATAGTAATAGAATCAGCCATTTGCAGTCTATTTACCTGTCATGGAATCAGTAAATCATCAACCAAAAATAGAAATGATTTCTTAAAACATATTTATTAGTTGCATATAAAATTATTTGATTATTATTGATTTAGGAATTAACCCAGGAATACTCCCACCCAATTGTTAATTATTAATCATTAATTATTAATTATTAATTACCTTCGCCGTCCAAAAAAATAAGCAATGAAAACAATTACAATCGAAGGTCACCTGAGGACCGAACATGGCAAAAAAGCCGCCCGCCAGATTCGCTCTCAGGACAATGTGCCGGGTGTAATTTACGGGGGTGCTCAGGAGATTAATTTTTATGCTTCTGCAAAGGCTTTCAAGCCTTTAGTGTACACTGGTGAATTTCAGTTGGCCGAAGTTACTGTTGACGGCAAAACGTACAAATGCATTTTGAAAGATTTGCAATTTGACAAAGTAGAAGATTCATTAATACACGTAGATCTGCTGGAACTGGTTGGCGACAAAAAAGTTGTAGCCACGATTCCATTGAAATTTACAGGTGTTTCTGTTGGTGTAAAAGGCGGAGGTAAATTGATTATCAAAATCAAATCTCTGAAGGTAAAAGCCTTGCCAAAAGATCTCGCTGAAAATATTACAGTAGATATTACTAATCTTGATCTGAACGGAAATATCCGGGTAGAAGATGTAAAAGTTTCCGGTATGGAAATTTTAAACTCTCCTCGTATTCCAATCGCTTCTGTTGTATTGACTCGTCAGTTAAAACAAGAGGAAGCTACAGCCGGAACACCAGCTGCTGCTAAAGACGAAAAGAAGAAATAATTTCTCAATAAGAACAAAGGGAAACCCGGTATTGTTACCGGGTTTTTTTATGTATAGTACCGAATGAAAATGTAAAGGACTAGCTTTATTGACAAGCTGATGGGAATTATTGGTAAAAAACTCCCCGTTCTTTGAACATACCATTTAACTGGCTACTTTTGACGCTATATATGAACCGTTTTCTGATCATTGGTCTGGGCAATATTGGGGATGAATACCGACATACCCGTCATAACATTGGATTCGATGTAGTGACCGATTTTGTATTAAAGCATGGAGGAATGTTTCAAACGGGCAGACTGGCGGACGTATCAGAAGTTAAATGGAAGGGGAAGATCTTTGTCTGCATCAAACCCACTACTTATATGAACCTTAGTGGTAAGGCTTTTAAGTATTGGATGGATAAAGAGAAAATTGAATTGCCTAATACATTAACCATCGTTGATGATCTGGCTCTTCCTCTGGATAAACTCCGTTTACGTGGATCGGGTTCAGATGCAGGGCATAATGGTTTAAAAGATATCCAGCTTACGCTGGGTACTGACCAATATCCGAAACTGAGGTTTGGGATTGGGAATGATTTTCCAAAAGGGCGTCAGGTTGAATTTGTATTGGGCAGATGGCAACCCAATGAAATTCCCTTGGTAAATGAAAAAATCGCAAAATGCCCGGAGATCATTGAATCATTTGCTTCGATAGGTTTAGAGAAAACAATGAATTTGGTGAATAGTCTCAAGTTTGGTGAGCCCTGATTCTTTGTTTGTTTTATAAAATGTAGTTGCATCATACTTTTATTCGAAATCAATAAAACTAAGCTGTATGAAAATTTTTTGTGTTGGTCGTAATTATGCTGAGCATGCCAAAGAACTGGGTAATGACATACCGGAAGAGCCTGTATTGTTTATGAAACCCAAATCAGCCCTGCTACCTCCAAATACCCCATTTTATTATCCGGATTTTACCAATGAACTTCATTATGAAGCAGAGATTGTTTTGCGCGTTTCAAAAAATGGAAGACATATAGAAGCGGATCATGCTGGAGAATACTACGATGCGTTTACAATCGGTATTGATTTTACTGCAAGAGATCTGCAGGCAGATTTGAAAAAGAAAGGATTGCCATGGGAAAAAGCAAAAGCCTGGGATCATTCGGCTATTTTAGGTAACTGGGTTACGTTAACGCCGGCTATCAGCGAAAGCCCTATTCATTTTTCATTGGAAAAAAACGGAGAGAAAGTTCAGATTGGCAATTCAGATGATATGTTGTTTCCTTTTAACTCTATTGTTTCGCATATCTCAAAATATTTTTCATTGAATATCGGCGACCTGATTTATACAGGTACCCCATCTGGTGTGGGAGAATGTGTGTCAGGAGATATACTGGAAGGCTTCTATGAAAAAAATAAAATGTTTTCACTGGAGGTTAAATAACCCATTGCCCAATGCTAGCAGATAATCCAACTGCGCAAAAACAGATTGTAACGCCTGCCTTATTAAAAATGGCCCATCGACTTATGTGTACAGCAAGGTCAATGGCTGATACCTATGAAGCCAACCGATCTGTTTGTAAATATGTACATTCTACTTCGAGTGGACATGAAGCGATTCAAATAGCTACCGGTTTATTGCTGGAACCCTGCGATTGGGTAAGTCCTTATTACCGGGATGATTGTTTATTATTATCCATCGGGTTCACTCCTTATGAATTAATGCTGCAATTATTGGCTAAGAAAGATGATCTGTTTTCCGGTGGACGATCCTATTATTGTCACCCCAGCAGTCGTGATTCATCAAAACCCTCTATCATTCACCAAAGCAGTGCAACGGGTATGCAGGTAATTCCTGCTACGGGTATTGCGCAGGGCATACAATTTCTAGGTGCAACAGCCATTGGGGAAATGAAAGAAACACAGGATCACCAATTGCCCGTAGTAGTATGCTCTTTGGGAGATGGAAGTGTAACAGAAGGTGAGGTTAGTGAGGCCTGGCAATTTGCCATATTAAAACAATTGCCCATCATTTACCTGGTTCAGGATAATGGATGGAGTATCAGTGCCACTGCAACTGAAATAAGGGCGATGGATGCCTATGAATATGCCGGAGGGTTTAAGGGATTGGAGAGATTGCGATGTGACGGTACCGATTTTTGTGATAGTTATCTAACCATGCGCAAAGCCATCCAGTATACGCGTGAAGAAGGAAAACCAATCGTAGTGCATGCAAGAGTTGCCTTACTCGGGCATCATACCAGTGGAGTGAGAAAAGAATTTTACCGGAATAGTGAGGATCTGTTACAACATAAAGCACTTGATCCAATCGTATCATTAAAAAAATATTTGCAGCAGGCAGGGTTGCTGGGAGAAGCTGAAAAGGAAGAAGAAAGAATACGAATAAGCATACAAAGCGATTTTCTCCGTGCACAAAATGCCGCTGAACCAGATAGAAATTCAGTACAGAATCATGTATTTGCACCAACACCGATAAAACAGGAAAGAGGAGAAAGATCGCCTAAACAGGGTGAAAAATTGATGATGGTGGATGCAGCATTACATGCTATTGAAGAAATTATGGAAGATTATCCGGAAGCTATTTTATACGGACAGGATGTAGGCGCCCGTCTGGGTGGTGTATTTCGGGAAGCAGCAACACTGGGAGAAAAATTTGGCCCTTTGCGGGTATTCAATACTGCTATTCAGGAAGCTTTTATTGTGGGGTCTACCGTTGGATTAAGTGCACTTGGCATTAAGCCCATTGTGGAAATACAGTTTGCTGATTATATATTTCCTGCTTTCAACCAATTGGTAACAGAATTGGCGAAATCCTGTTATTTATCCAATGGAAAATTTCCGGTGCAGATGTTGTTGCGGGTGCCTATCGGGGCTTATGGTGGTGGCGGGCCTTATCATAGTGGAAGTATTGAAACCACGCTTTTGTCTATCAAAGGGATTAAAGTGGTATATCCTTCTAATGCAGCAGATATCAAAGGATTGATGAAAGCGGCTTTTTTAGACCCCAATCCGGTAATTATGCTGGAACATAAAGGGCTTTACTGGAGTAAAGTGCCCGGAACGGAAGACGCTAAAACCATTGAACCCGATCATGAGTATATCATACCTCTTGGGAAAGCTAATCGGGTGCTGGCAGCAGATAAAGCCAAAATAGCAGCGGGAGAAACGGTTTGCATAGTAACGTATGGTATGGGGGTGTATTGGGCAAAAGCAGCGGCTGCAAAGCTTGCTGGACAAATAGAGATATTAGATCTTCGAACCTTGTTCCCACTGGATGAGGAAGCCGTATTCAATGCTGCCAAAGAGCATGGAAAAATGCTGATTCTTAGTGAGGAGCAGCAAAATAATTCGTTTGTAGAGGCTTTGGCTTACCGGGTATCTTATGCCTGTTTCCCATTTCTGGATGGTCCGGTAGAGGTTATGGGGGCTTTAAATCTTCCGGCAGTACCGATTAATATAGCTCTGGAAGCCGCAATGTTGCCCAATCCGGATAAATTGGTGGAACGTATCCGTAAACTTTTAGCCTACTAAGGGTTTTCATTTTACCCAAACCTCCTATATTTGCACCCCGTTGCAGAAAAACTGCGGGGAATACCTGGCGAGGTAGCTCAGTTGGTTAGAGCACAGGATTCATAACCCTGAGGTCACGAGTTCAAATCTCGTTCTCGCTACAGAAAGGGAATTTTCAGGAAAATCTTGAGAATTCCCTTTTTTATTTGATTTGTATTCTTCTGACAATGAATGGATTATCTTGAAATATTGGTTCATTTCTTTTGTTAGATAAATGTGATTTTTAACATCATAGTAAATTCCGCCAGGGAACAGCAATTTGCAAAGATTTCTTTTATTTTCTAAATCGCTAGAAGCCCATATTTTACTGATGTTTGAGGCTTTTTCTAACGAAACATCAATCATTTTATTCAGGTTAGATAACTGTGGTTGAAAGCGGGGTAGCTGAGATTCGATTTTCTGTATTTCCTCTTGCAGATGTTTTATAGTTAACTCAAACGTTTCTTTATCAATTTCTCCTAAGCCGTTCCTGATTTTTACTTGTTTTTGTTTCTCTTGTAACTCATTTAATCGTTTCTGAAGCATTCCAATATCTGCTATGGTATTATTATTAAAATGGTCAAATATTTTCTCCAGTTGAAGTTTCAATATGGGAATTAGTTTTTCATCCAATGCATATTTGCCCAAATAATCTATAAAAAGTTCATTTGCACCAATTTTTTGAGACCTTGGTGTGGTATTGGAGCGACTGTCTTACCAGGTG
>CAIYKV010000095.1 GCA_903926855.1 uncultured Bacteroidota bacterium
ATGGGAGATAACGAATATCATCCGGCCAACTGATCTTCGTCAATAAAAAATATATTTCACTTGTTAACTATCAGATTTTCATTCGTTTAGCTAACTGATTACTACTGCCAAACGTGACCAATAGGATACAAAGTGAGCTACTTGGCATTAAAATAGCGGCTATTAAAGGCGATAAATTGCCCTGAACAGCAAAATATAAACCTATTATATTATATATAATCGACATAAGAAAACTAGCCATTACAATCTTCCTGTTATCGCGACATAATCGGATAAATCGGGTGAATTTTGAGAAGGCTGCTGCATCAAGGATTGCATCACTGGCAGGGGTAAAATTGTTATTCCCTTCGGTTACGGCAATGCCTGTATCACTTTGTTTTAAGGCACCGGCATCATTTAGTCCATCTCCAATCATCATTACATTCTCTCCCATTTTCTGTAATTGAAGAATATAGGCCAGTTTATTTTCTGGTTTTTGATGAAACAGGATAACGGAATCTTTACCCAGTATTTCACGAAGGTTTTTTTCTTCCGATTCGTTATCACCGGTTAAAACAGACACCCGGTAGTTCTTTTGTAAATCCTTTATCAGGGTTGGGATATCATTTCGGTAATGATTGCTGAACCGGAAAGAGCCATAAAGGTTATTTTCAAAACTGATAAATACGGCCGTTTCCAGTCTGAGTTCTTTCTCACCGGTTATAAACTGACTGGAGCCCAACTTAACAAAGTCACCTCCGGCAATTCCTTCAATTCCTTCTCCGGGTACTTCTTTGAATGCAAGCACTTCCATCCCCCCGGCAAAAGGCAATTGTTTAGCTAATGCACGACTTAATGGATGAGTGGAACAGGCTGCTATTGCGGCAATTTTTTGTTTTTGCACTATGGAAAGAGGCTTGCCTTCATACACAATTTCCTGTTCTAGCGGTGAGGTAAGGGTTCCGGTTTTATCAAATACAATATGTGTAACCTTGGCAATATCTTCTATCGTTTGTGCATTACGGAGATAAAAATGGTTTCGTCCCAGTATCCTAAGCATATTCCCATTTGTGAAGGAATTGGACAAAAGAAGGGCGCACGGACAAGCGATGATGAATATAGCTGTAACTGCCTGCCAGATTCTTACCGGGTCATGTATTTTCCAGTATAGCGCAGTGAGGCCCGCAATTAAAAATACGATATAGGTAAAATAGCGGCTAAGAATATGAACAAAGGATACATGTTCTTTTTTATCCTTATTCTCATCCTCCCTGCTCCAAAGTGAAGTGAGATAGCTTTGTGCAACTTCTTTCATTACCAGGATCTCAATATTTCCCCCGGTCTGCTTTCCACCCGCATATACCAATTCTCCCATTTCTTTCATCACTGGCATAGATTCACCAGTAACAAAACTATAATCGATAAATGCTTTCCCTTTGGTAAGAATACCATCAGCGGGAACCAGTTCTTCGTTATGTATCAGCAGCGTATCGCCCGGTTTAATAGCGGGTAAAACAGTAGGTATTTGCTGCTCATCTTTTAATACAGATACTGCCACCGGAAAATAAGAAGTATAATCTCTTTCAAATGAGAGCATCTGATAGGTTTTATCCTGTAAAACACGTCCGGCAAGCATAAAAAATACAATCCCGCTCATTGAGTCAAAAAAACCTGCGCCGGTTCCGGAAAAAACTTCCCATACACTTCTGATAAAAGTGATGATAATGGCCAAAGCTATTGGCGTATCAATATTCAGGAAGCGATGTTTCAGACTTTTCCAGGATGATTCATAAAAGGGCAGGGCAGAGTAAAAGAAAACCGGTAAAGCCAACGTAAAGCTTGCCCATCGGAAAACACTCCGCAACCCGGCATCACTGGCATCAATACCCAGGTATTCAGGAAAGCTGAATAACATGATATTACCAAAGCAAAAACCAGCCAACCCCATTTGGGCAATCATTTTTTTATTGATGGCAGGGCGGTGACCAGAAAGATCATTCAGGCTGATATAGGGCTCATAGCCAATTCTGGTAAGCATTTCCACTACTTTTCGAAGCGTGGTTTCCTTTTCCATAAAAACGATTGTTACCTCTTTTCTGGTAAAATTGACTTTTGCATTGCGGATACCTTCATCGAGCCTATGACTATTTTCCAATAGATATAAACAGGAACTGCAATGCATTTGAGGAAGGTATAGGGTAACATGCACCTGCTCCCCGTCTCGGAAACTGATCAGTTTTGAGGCAATTGCAGCATCATCTAAAAAAGCAAACTTATCTTTTCGCAGTGTAACCCGCTGTGTAATACCCGGTGCATCGTTCAGGTTATAATATTCGCATAACGAGTATTCATTGATCAGTTGATAAACCATTTTACAGCCCTCGCAGCAGAAATTTTTTTCCTCCAGCCTGATACCGGCCGTAATACATGGGTCGCCACAGTGGGCACAAAGTATTTTTTCAACAACTTTGGGTTGAGCAGGCATAGATATACAATATGATTTGTAAAACTAATTTTCAAGCATAGCCCTAATTATGAGGATATTCATTAAAAAATATGATTTTGGTCATATAAATGGCGCTATTATGTAGAAACCTTTGCACAGAAAAAGGCCCGGATTTTCCCGCAAAAGCCAGCAGGTAAAGCAATGTTTTTACGATCATTTGAAATAAAACCCGAAGCCACCGTTTCAGAAATAGTGCTTTTTGATTACAGAACTTCAGAAGTGTTTCAGAAATATGATATAGAATATTGTTGTGGTGGCAAATTCCCGCTATCTACTGCCTGTATGATGAAGGGTTTGGATTTGGGGGAAGTAAAAAAAGAATTAGAGAAAGCCATCCAAATCAGTCATCTCCCTGCTAAACTTGATTTTGAAAATTGGGATATTGATTTCCTCACCCATTATATTGTTAATGTACACCATAGTTACCTGAAAAAAGAGCTTCCAGTTATATTGGGTTTAGTAGCAGATTTTATGGAGGATCATGAAAAGAAATACCCACAAATGCGACAGGTGCATACGCTTCTTAGAACTTTACAGGAAGAGATTATTCCGCATATGGAATATGAAGAACTGGTTGTATTCAGCTATATACATCATTTAAATACAGTTTACCAAACTAAGGACCCTTTTGGAAAAATGCTGGTAAATTCTTTGCAAAAGCCCATGAATATTATGACGCTGCATGAACAAAGCCTGGCTTCTATTGTACTCGAAATAAGAAGGATATTGAATAACTATATAGCTCCTGATCGAGCCTGTATTAGTCATAAAGTGGCTATCTACAAATTAAAAGAGATGGATTATGATATCATGCAACATATTTATCTTGAAAATTCTGTACTGTATCCGAAAGTAATGAAGCTCGAAGAATCCATCTTACATTAACCCGTATCCTTTCCCAAATGTAAAAACAAAATATGCCGGCTTATCAGGACCAGGAACACTTTATCTCTTTATTTGAGAATGCTACTGAAGGTATTCTCCTGACCAACAGTGCCGGTAATATTATTTTGATTAACCCAGCAGCCGAGAGGATTTTTGGTTATACAAGCAACGAGATTATTAACAAACCGATAGAAATATTAGTTCCTGATAAATACAAGCCTGATCACCATTCGCTTTTAGAAAGTTTTCATTCAGCTCCCTCAAACCGGGCCATGGGTTATAACCGGGAACTAACTGGTCGAAAAAAAGACGGAACAATTCTTCCTGTAGAAATAAGTCTTAGTCATTATCAAAAAAACGGGGAAACATTTGTAATCGCATTTATCGTAGACATCACGGAGCGAAAAAAGATTGCCACTGCGATGAAACTGCAACAGGCTGAACTGGAAAAAGTAACCAGCCAGGTAAAAAAACTGAATGCAGAGCTGGAATTAAAAGTTGAGGAAAGAACCATGATTCTGAGAGAAGCACTTCAGAAATTAGAGCAATCCCAATCTGAGTTAAACCAGGCACTTGATAAGGAAAGGCAATTAAATGAGATAAAGAGTCGGTTTGTTTCCATGGCTTCACATGAGTTCAGAACACCGCTTAGCACTGTTCTGTCTTCAGCCACCTTACTTGAAAAATACACCCAAACAGACGAGCAGGAAAAAAGAAACAAGCATATTGAAAAAATAAAAGGGTCTGCCAAACATTTAAATGAAATACTGGAAGATTTTCTTTCCCTCGGCAAGCTGGATGAAGGAAAAGTGCATACACAAACAGTAAGCATCAACCTACAAGATTGCCTCCTGGATATTGTGGAAGAGTTAGCCCCAATGCTAAAACCCCACCAGTATATTGAACAAAAATATACTGGTACCCCAATCATACATTCAGATAAAAAATTAGTTCGGAATATTATAATTAACCTGATTAGTAATGCAATCAAATTTTCAGGTGAGGGTAAAAAAATAACGATTCAAACGGAAACCACTGACAACCTGCTGTTACTTTCCATAACTGACAATGGAATTGGCATAAGCGAGGAAGATCAAAAGCATTTATTCTCTAGTTTTTTCCGGGCAGCCAATGCAACCAATATTCATGGAACCGGTCTTGGCTTACACATTGTAAAAAGATATGTAGGCCTATTAAATGGTTTAATCGATGTAAAAAGTCAACTGAATAAAGGAACCGTTGTTACCATTTCAATACCATTAAATAATGCCTGATATGAAAAGAATTTTAGTGATCGAAGACAACGCAGATATCAGAGAAAATACTGCTGAGATTCTGGAACTTGCCGGGTATCATGTATTCACAGCTGAAAATGGGAAGGTGGGCGTTCATATTGCCTTAAAAGAGCTCCCCGACCTGGTAGTATGCGATATTATGATGCCAGAATTAGATGGCTACGGAGTGTTACACATGATGCGTAAAAATCCTGATACCAAAAATATACCTCTTATATTTCTGACAGCAAAAACAGAAAGATCTGATTTCAGAAAGGGGATGGAAATGGGCGCCGATGATTATATAACCAAACCCTATGAAGAAATAGAATTATTAAACGCTATTGAAGTTCGCCTGAAAAAATCAGAAGTAATGGATAAAAATTATCCATTGTCAAAACAGGGAATCTCCGAGTTCCTGTCAGACGTAAATAATGCCGGCATGTTCAATAAGCTTTCTGAAAAATTTGATATTGAAGCGTATACAAAAAAACAATGCCTTTTTCAGGAGGGAAAAAGGCCAAAGTTTTTGTATTATATATTAAAAGGAAAGGTAAAAGAATATAAACTGCATGAGGATGGGAAAGAATACATTACGGATATTTTAAGCGAAGGCGATTTTATTGGGTATTCAGCCCTTATCGCCAATAATTCGTATGAAAATAATGCGATGATTTTAGAGGATGCTGAAATATTACATATACCCAGGGAAGATTTTTTACAAATGATCTATGGAGATATTAATGTGGCAAATCGTTTTATACAGATTATCACACAGAATGTAAAAGAAAAAGAAGAGCGACTTTTAAACCTGGCATATAGTTCTCTAAGAATACGCGTTGCCAAATCCCTGATCGCAATTCATAAAAAATATAATCTCGAAGGAAACAGTCATTCACTGGAAATTTCCAGAGATGATATTGCACACTATGTAGGTACAGCTACCGAATCTCTGATTCGCACACTTAGTGATTTTAAAGCTGAAAAACTGGTTGAGATAAAAGAAGGAAGGATAAAAATTATTGATATAGATAAACTGGATACCCTTCTTTATTAATACACGGTAAAATATACTTTCCTTTCAATACACTTTTTGAGAAGGGGAGAGGTCTTTTCCATGTTCATTTTGCTTTTTTAAAGTCCACTCTGCTGTCATGCTGGTTTGTAACCAGATTATACCGGAACGGCGAAAAACCTGTATACAAAGACTAAATTCCTCCTTAAACAATCTTACTAACTCATTTACTTTCATAGTTTCCTCAATTTCAAGGATCCCATCCGTAATGATGCCCTGGTAATTACCTATATAAAGAGGATTGGAGTTAGGGGTAGCTGATTGTTTCAATATATTATCGTTATCAGGGGTCTGACAGGTTTTAAAATCCAATATTTCCAGCCTCAAATACGGGAAGGCCGCATTGAAGTCTTTTTGCAGGTCGCTGATCTGCTGTGTTGGAAAAATGCGCAACTGCATATTTTTTTATACAAACTTAATTTTCCGCATAGGGTGTTTACCTAACACAGGTCTATTTGCAAACTGATTTTTATCATGTTGGTTCTTTTTCCAAAATAAACCCTTATTATCCGGCCATCCCATTTTCCTTAAGCAGGCTGAATGCCACTCATTTCTACTCAACCCATATGTGACATAAATCAAATATCGACTTGAGGAATATCATATATTGAGAATAGGGCTATTTCTACTTTCGCACACCTATCTGTATCCTGTGAAATACGCTATCGGACTATCCCGGAATCTCCTCTTATTAAAATAATTCGTTATGAAAACAATTGTAGTTCCTATAGATTTTTCTCCTGTTTCTGTTAATGCAGCTTATTATGCGTTGGATTTTGCGCTAGCCATTAAAGGGAATCTTGCCCTTGTTCATGTGTATCAATATCCGGTAACTTTTAGCGAAGTGCCTGTTTCGGCCGAGATCATTACCCAATTAAAAAAAGACGCAGTCAAGAAGATTCAGGATCTGAAAGAAAACCTCGTTTATCGGGCCGAAGGAGCAGTCAACATTTATGCCGAGGTCAAAGAGGGTATTGTCATTAAAAAAATTGAAGATTATTGCAGTTTTATCCAACCCTATGCAGTTATCATGGGAGCCACTGGAAAGTCGAACATGGAAAGAGTATTCTTTGGAAGTAATGTATTATCTGCTATCCAACATCTTTCCTGGCCCTTAATGATTGTACCACCTGATGCCAAGTTTACTACCATTTCAAATGTTGGTCTTGCCTGCGATCTGAGAGATGTAACAGAAAGCGTTCATGTGGATATGATTAAAAGCATCGTAAAAGCATTTCGTGCCAGATTACACCTCTTACATGTTAATACCGAATTGGGAATCACACTCGGAACGTCTGAGCGAGAGGAATTTGATCGGTTACGTGAGATGTTAAACGAGATAAAGCCCGTTTTTCATTTTATTTCAGGCGTGAATATTGAAGAAGAAGTAAACCAGTTTTCCGTAAAACAGAAATTAGACCTGTTGGTGGTGGTTCCTAAGAAACATAGTCTGCTTGATCGCATGATACATAAAAGTACTTCTTCTCAAATGGCGCTTCATGCACAGGTGCCTGTGATGTCAATTCATGAATAATGCGAAAATAGTAGCTTACCTATTATATAAGTAATAGTTGAAAGGACTCACTTATATACTCCTTAAATTTAGCTTAAACGGAAGGTCTTCTGGTTTACAATTCATCCTGCCCAATAACAAACCCTCTTTCAGTTAAAGAAACAATTGTCTTCAGAAAATCAGATTTTTTTGTTTTGTTTAGCATATCGACTAACTTAATCGTGGAAATACTAAACAATCTGTGCCCTGCAGATTGAAGCTTGGATTTTACCAATAGCTACTTACTATAGAAAACAATGATCAGGGCAGATTACCTGATAAGGTCCTGCAGAGATGCATACAATATTCACATGAGAAGTGTTTATTAGTAACCAGTAATTTTCAAAACAGCAAGATCGGAGAAGGTAACCTTTTAGAAACTTTTATTTTTTTAATGATTACTAAATCGCTTATCATGAAAATTTTCTGCTTTGCCATTATTTGCTGTTTACTAACTTTAAGCAGCGCAAATGCTCAATCAAATAATGCTAAAAACTGGAGCTTTAATTCCGGTTTTAATGCAGGTGGCTGGTTCGGTGGTACAGGTGTTACACCTTTGCAACCGGGTACGAATCCATTAATAACCCAAACGCTAACCACACAGGTTGCTTATTCCGGTGATCTATACTTTGAATGGCTGCATAAAAATGGGCAATCCAATCATATAGGCCCTGACTTAGGAATTAAAACAAAACTGGTTTGGGATTATTTTACTGCCAACAACGGCCAGTCATCAAATAATTACGAGTCCCTCACCATGAATTATATAAATGTGCCCGTTTTATTTGAATATTGTCTTTCCTTTAAAAACAGGGTAACTACTTCTCACTATGTACCTGGA
The DNA here is from genome assembly GCA_903926855.1 of uncultured Bacteroidota bacterium. Classification (GTDB taxonomy): domain Bacteria; phylum Bacteroidota; class Bacteroidia; order Chitinophagales; family Chitinophagaceae; genus Sediminibacterium. Next base: position 8,113 of record CAIYKV010000095.1, read on the forward strand.
ACATCAAACACACAAGTTTCGGTATATGAGCATTCTTATGGGGATCATGTTATCGCCAATACCACAACTACTCCCGGAGGGTTTACACAGGGGGGCATTCCTTATTCAAATGCTATTTTTATTTATGGGGGGCCACAACTCTGTTATCTGGCCAAAGGCTTTCATAATGTAAATGGAACGGAAGCTGTTATTACTAATACCAACCTGGCAAATAGTTATCTCGGTTTAATTGGTGGTTTCTGCTTCTATCAGGCGAATTTCAATTTGGATATTTCTTACCAGCATGGCTTAAGCAGTATATATACAGGGCAATCGGTAATGGTAAATGGATTTTTATTTAAGATAGGCTTCAATTTTGGGGGTAGG
>CAIYKV010000096.1 GCA_903926855.1 uncultured Bacteroidota bacterium
CAACAATTACCCTATCTCCGATTCTTCAACCAAATCTCCGGATCAATAGGATTCCCCTTTTCATTCATGATCATAAAGATGAGCGAGCCTTCACCTACAAGAGAGGCACCAGATTTGCCTAATACGGTTCCGGCTTTTACTTCCTGACTTTTTGAAACAGATACCGAGGAAAGATTGGTATATCCTGTAAAATATTTTCCATGTTGTACAATCACCATCATTTGTCCCTCTTCTTCATTGATACCAATAATCTTTCCGTCGGCAACACATTTCACACCAGATCCTACCGGAAGGGAAATTTCAATACCGTCTGTTTTATTTTTCAGTTTGGTTCCGGGAATAGATTCAATACCAAAATGTGCCGTTACCAATCCTGAAGAAACCGGCCAGGGCAATTGACCCCTGTTTTTTTCAAAATTAATCGACATCTCTCTGCCTTCCGGAGTGGACTCAAGTGGCGTATACGAACGGTCTTTGGCAGCCGGAGCTAATCCGGTTTCTGGTTCTGTACCCAGAGAAGATTTACCCGGCTTGGGAGTATTCTTAACAGTATTATCCGCTGGCTTAGCGGGTTGTGATTTTTTTTGCTCTTCTGCTGCTTTTAATCTTGCCGCTTCTTTCTTTCTGGCATCTTCAATTTCGCGGCGAATAATGGCATTAATCTGTTGTTGGGTTTTCTGTCTTTGTTTATCTCTTTCACGAACCTGTGCAGTCAGTTCTTTTTCTTTGCCCTTCAATTGTTGAACTACCTGATCCTGTTCTTTCTTATCCGCTTGTAATACCTTAAGCTGTTCGCCCTGGGCTTGTAAAGTGCTTAATCTTTCCTTTTTATTGGAACTGAGCACCGTAATCTTTTCCTGTAATAACTGATCAGATTTTATGATGGTATTCGCCTGCGTTTCCCTGTTTCTCCGATAGCTTTTCAGATACGTGATCCGCTTAATGGCATCATTAAAATCACTCGCAGAAAATAAAAAGTTAAGATATTCATAGCTGCTGCGGTTCTTATAAGCAAATACAAGACTCTTGGCATATTTCATTTTCAATGTGTCCAGTTCCTTACGTAAACGGTAAATATCACGCTCATTGGTAAATATGGTCTCGTCTAACTGGCGTACCTGTTTATTAATACTGTTTACCAGTTCTTCCCGTTTATTGATCTTTTTTTTGATAATAGCCAGTTGCTTCAGCGACATCTTAGTATTGTTCTGCGTTTCGCTCAACTGCTTATTCAGCTCTATCAACTCTTTCTGAATTTCTTCATTCTTTTTCTGCAATTCTTCCCGGGTCTGAGAAAAGGCACATAGACCTGTAAAACTTACTAAAAAAATAAGGAAAAGGATTCTTTTATACATAATAGATATTCGATTGATCAATACAGGCATTTTACTATTTTCTAACGTGTTGTGCTAATTAAATAGATGGAAATTGAATTAATTGCCAACATTTTTCTTTGCGTTCTTTGCGGTTCTATGCGTTCTCTGCGTTCCAGCTTTTTTACCATCCCAAAAAACATTATCTAAATCCATCTTAGGAAAAATTGAAATTAATTGGCATATCATTCTCATTAATCCAATCTAAGTTCCCAGTAAATTACTTACGCTTGAATTTTTTAGGGATCTCAAACGTGTATTTTAACGGTTCATTTAGGTTAAATTCTTTGAATTCAAGGTAAATATCCAGTTTTGATTTCTCCGCAACCGATATTTTACGATAAGTAGCAAACCGATAGGGCCCCAATGGCTGATAAGTACTGAAAGTAATATCACAAGTGCGGCTACGCTGAATATTCACATCATCCAATTTACTATGCAAGGCCTTAAAATCG
>CAIYKV010000097.1 GCA_903926855.1 uncultured Bacteroidota bacterium
AAAGATAATCACCTTCTTTCATATTATCGTTAACGGGCTGCCATAATTTTTCTTCAATAAAAGTTTTGGTGCTTCTGCCATTCTTTGCCCTGTTTTCAATGGTTACAGAAGAATCAAAAAAATAAACAAAGGGCATGCCCCAACCTGTTTCAGGATAGGCTTTGGTTTCTTTGATTGACATAGTGCTGTCCCCGATCATCCATATCGTGATCTTTCCCGGTGGATTGATGAAAGAAATCAATGTGATACTTAACAGAGCAAAGGCTTTTTTCATGTTGGTCCGATTTATTAAGTTAAAGAATATCCCCGCCGAAGCGGGGATACATTTTTATACAACACTAAACTTGAGACTGATTTTTTCAAATATTAATAGCCGGGATTTTGTGTCAAATTAATATTGGCATCCCTTGCCGGCTGAGGAATAGGTAACAATTCGCACTTATTAGCAGTAAATACTGTTGCAAATCTTGACAATGCAGTTGCATAAATTGCATTGGCAGTTCCTGCAACACCCATCCAGGTAATTTTTGTTGTTCCTGATGGTGTACTTGAAGGCGCTGTTGTATACAATGAGTTCTTCCAGATCGTACCATCATCCGCTTTTGTACCGGTGATATAATACATAGAAACCGGTAATTTGTTATACGGTGCAACCAGATTTGACATATTGGTCAATGCAGTTTTTGTATTGTTCAATGTGGTTCCCAATAAGTTCCATCTGATCAGATCATATTTTCTGATTCCTTCTGCACCTAATTCTAATGAACGTTCTTTTACAAGCGCAGTAAAGAAGTCATCATGCGATAAACCGGCAGGAAGATCAACCGTTGCATTAGCAGTGCCGATAGGTTTGCCGTATCCTCTTCTTCTAACCTGATTGATCGCAGTATAAGCAGCGGCAGACGGGCCTCCGTTAATTTCATTATCTGCTTCAGCAAACATTAATAACACATCGGCATATCTGATGATCTGCCATTTTAAACCTAAATATTGAACAGCACTGGTTGGAGAAACAACCGGACTGCTGATCCAGTCCCTTCTGTATTTTCCATCATTGATGGCAGTTATAACTTGAGGTGTTTTAGTGATACCATCTGCAGCAACAATATATGGAGCACAGGTAACATCTCTTCTCAAATCAGTTGAATCGAACAGATAAAAATAAGTAGGAAGGATATTGATACTCTTATTGCCTAAAGCATTAACGGTTGGCCCGTTATAATAACCCAATTTAGTATCCGCTACACCTGTACCGCCAATGGCACTTACCTGAAACATGATCTCATTTGCAGGATCAGTTAAAGCATGGGCACAAACATAATCATGCCATAATGAACGATAACTTGCTTCCAAACCATGCTGACCTGAATTAATGATATCATTACATTCACTCCAGGCAATTTTATAATAAGTAAGATAATCAGCAGTTCTTTGCATCTGTGCTGATGCGTTGCGCAATGAATATCCGCCACGGAATAATGCGATCCTTGCACGTAATGCTTTTACCACACCTTTAGTGATCCTTTCATCGATAGGATCGCCGATACCTGCCAACTCAGATTTCCATGGCACAAGACTTTCTGCAGTTAACAGATCATTCAAAATATGATTATACAATGTATCTCTGTCCACTCTGGAAGGTAAAGGGTTTGTGAGTGCTAAAACTGCTGCAGGTTGAAAATTGGCAGGCAGGTCGCCCCAATTTCTGATCGCTTCAAAATAAAATTGTGCACGCAGGGTCAATGCTTCACCATACATTCTCTGCAATTGTTTTGAACCACTGTATTGTGACATGGAAGGAATATTGGCAATACAAATATTGGCAAATTCAATTCCTCTGAACAATTGTAAAAACGGGCTATTTAACTGCGCATTTCCGGCTGTTGCAGAATAACGTGCAATATCTCTTCTATCGTTATCAGCAGCGCCTGTTGGACCTTGGGTTTCATCATTGTCCACTGTATAATACAAGCTTAAACGGATGCCATATCCCTGATCACCGGTAAGCTGACTATATACTCCTGCAATGGCAGAGTAAGCAG
>CAIYKV010000098.1 GCA_903926855.1 uncultured Bacteroidota bacterium
ATCAGTTTGATACAAACATGTTTCTGCTGTTGTGCCTGCTTTTGAGATTTAGTGCTTGATTCGGGGAACAGGTTTTTATACCCCAGTAGGGTTTCCGAAATGAATTCTGTAATGGTATTCTGATCATTAAATTCAGTTAATACCATATTGGATTCAAAAGGCTTGAAATCAATGGCATCAATACTTACATTCATAATTTGTAATGCCATGATCAACAGGAATCCCCTGGAAATAATATGTAAAATTCTCTTTCTCACTGTATGTGCAATGCGCTAAAGTAGAATGTATTTGTTCTAAAAAATTGTTAATCCCTTTCCTTTTATCGTTTTTTAAGCAAAAAAAAAGCCCCGCTTAAGAAGCAGGGCTTTTTTATTAAACTCAGATTCATTTATTTTTTCTTCTTATCCTCTGCTTTTCCCAGTGCACGATTCTTGGCAAAATCTACCAGGATAGGTGCCGCCACGAAAATAGAAGAGTAGGTACCGGTAATTACCCCAATCAGCATCGCAAATGCAAAACCACGGGTTACTTCACCACCAAAAATGAAGAGGATAAGGATGGTTAAGAATACCGTTAGTGAAGTCATAACCGTACGACTCAGGGTTTCATTGATAGCGCGGTTAATAACGCTGGCATTATCAGCACCCTTCATCAAACGACTATCCTCACGAATACGGTCATACACGATCACGGTATCATTCATCGAGAAACCGATCACCGTTAATACGGCTGCAATGAAATGCTGGTCAATTTCGAGTGGGAATGGAACAATTTTTCGTGCAAAACTGAATACGATCAGGGTTACAAATACATCATGTAATAATGAGAAAATGGTACCCAATGAATATCTCCAGTCGCGGAATCGGATAAATATGTACAAACAGATGATGATAATACCAAAAACCACCGCCTTAGTAGCACCTGCTTTCAGGTCTTCTGAAATGGTAGGCAATACTTTCTGCGATCCTTTGATATAGTTTTTATCAAAGTCTGCATAGGTGATATTCTTTGGCAGGTGATTCTGTAAACCATGAAACATTTTCTGTTCCACCAAAGAATCAATATTGGTAGCGGTTTCTTTGATCTTATAAGAAGTGGTGATATTGATCTGGTTTTTTACATCTACTGTTTTGATGATCACCGGCTCATTGAATTCAGTTTTCAGTTCATCACGGATGATATCTTCATTTACCGGCTTATCGAAACGGATGGTATAACTACGTCCACCGGAAAATTCAACCCCTTCATCAAAAGCATCTGCACGGAAGAATGTGCTGATTCCTAAGAAGAAGATGACAACCGATAAAGCATAGGCATATTTCCTATATTCAATAAATTTGAATGAAGCGTGTTTGAATATTTTTTTAGAGATACCGGTAAAATATTCAAAGTGACGATTCTTATTCATGTACCAGTCGGTAATTAACCTGGAAACCAGGATACCACAGAATAAGGATAATAAGATACCAATGATCTGTGTGGTCGCAAAACCCAATACAGGTCCTAATCCAAAATAAGCCAGGATAATAGCAGTTAATAAGGTAGTAACGTGCGCATCCAATACAGGTGATAGAGAACGTTTATATCCGTCTGTTACCGCATTCTGGTAGGTCTTTCCTTTGGTGAGCTCTTCCTTGATCCGTTCAAAAATAATTACGTTGGTATCTACGGCTAAACCAATGGTTAATACGAGACCGGCAATACCCGGAGCGGTTAGCGTAAAGCCAAGCGCACTTAATATACCGATGGTAAATAAAAGGTTTAATATCAGGGCAACATTCGCAACCCATCCACCTGTATTAAAGTAGAGGAGCATCAATGCAAAAATCACAATAAAGGAGATCAGGAAGGATTTACCTCCGCCAATAATAGATTCTTTACCCAGGGTTGGTCCCACCTGCTGATCCTGAACAATTCTTGCCGGAGCAGGAAGTTTACCACTTTCCAGAATTTCAGATAAATCCTGCGCTTCTTTTATCGTATAACTTCCGCTGATTTGTGAATTACCGGTAGTAATCGGGTCATTTACATTGGGTGCTGAATACACAAAATTATCCAGTACAATCGCAATCGGTTTACCAACATTACGGGTAGTCATTTTGGCCCAGATAGCCGTACCCGTTTTGTCCATATTCATCTTAATGGCAATACGGCCACGTTCATCATAATCCTGTGTGGCACTAATTCCTTCACCGCCTAATTCAGCCTGACCATTATCCAATGTTTTGATAGCATATAAAGTGAGTATGTCTTTCAGTTTTGCATCAGACACATCTGCTTTACCATACATGAATACCAGGTTAGAAGGGAACTTAGATTTCACTAATTCCAGTCTCAGGTAATCATTTAATGTACCAGTATCCTTTTGTGCTATATAACCAAGGGCAGAAGGATACACGGTTTTCCCATCCGTACCAGCATAAGGCTGTGCAATCTGCAATAATCTCAGGATTGGGTTTTCATTTCCTTTTAGTTTTGCGGTATCCGCACCTTTGGCTGCTTTGGTTTCTGAAACGAGTCCGGAAATCGTAGCTGCTTTTGAAGTATCTACTTTTGTTTTTCCTGCAGTAGCAGCTGTTTGTTTACTGGTATCTATACTCGCTTTCTTAGCCGTATCTGCTTTTTTGCCTGATCCACTCAGGTATTCCTGAACAGCTTTATCAGCTGCCACGATACCATTCTGTATATCCTTGCTTTCAAGGGTATATACTTCAAAGAATTGCAGGTTAGCGGTTGATTGCAGAAATGCACGTACTCTTTCTTTATCATTGATTCCAGCCAGTTCAATATTGATAATTCCTTTGGAAGGATCCGGATTGATATTAGGAGAAGCCACACCAAACGCATCGATACGGGTACGCAGTATACGGGTAGTGTTACTGAAAGCCACATCAGCCTGGTCTTTCAGGTAAGCGGCTACTTTATCATCACTATCATCAAACTTTACTTTTCCATTACTTTTTACAGCAAAGAAAGGGGCCAGTTTTGCACCCGGATTCAATTTGGCTAATTCTTCCCTGAATAAGGTGATCAGGTTAGCGCCACCATTGGCTTTTCTGGTAATGGCCTGGTCAATCGCTTTATTAAAAGAAGGATCTTTGGTATAGTTGGCCAGTGATTTTAATAAACCATCCAATCCTACTTCCATCGTAACACTCATACCACCCTGCAAATCCAGGCCCAGCATCAGTTCCTTTTCTTTCGCATCGCGATAAGTAGTCAGGCCAAAAGCCAGTTTGGTATCTTTTGTACTATCCAGCAAACGCTTTAATCTTTCCTTTTTTAAATCTGCCAGACTATCATTATAGGCTGCCTGTAGTTCCTTATTACCGGGATAAACAGTTTCTGCAGATGGAAATTTTTTCAGCCAGGCACTGGCTTTTTTATCCATTTCACTTTCATGGCTTTTTACAAACCAGGTAAATGATAATTGATACACACAGATGAGTATCAAAGCAATCGCAAAAAATCGCACTAAACCTTTCAGTTGCATATTAGTAACGGTTTACAAATTTTTTTAGAGCGGCAAAGATAGGGGAATGGGAATGAAATATGCCAACTTGGCCCTAGTTTGCTGTTTTAGAAGCAGGTGGATAGCTAATTTGCTGAATTCAGTAGTGTTCAGAGGAATCTGCGGATGAATTCTTCTGGCTAAACAGGCATATTTACTGCCAATTCCCAGGCCTGAAAATCTATTTATTTAAAATCTACCAGGGTAACATCAAAATATAAAGGGGTATTGGCGGGTACAACGGGTGGGTATCCTCCACAGCTATAGGCAAGCGCTGATGGAAGTATCAGTTTGATATGTCCACCCTTACTGATCAATGGTATACCAATTTTCCATCCGTCGATCAGATTATTGAGCACACTACTAAACGGACTGGCCACATTGGTAGATGAATCGAAGGCAACACCGGTGAGGAATCTGGCGGTATACAGCACAGAAACGGTTGATGAAACCGTAGGAGCGGAGCCGGTTCCGGGGGTGATAATCTGGTACAAAAGTCCGGAGGAATGCTCAGTATAATTGATATTATTTGCAATACAAAAATTGACCAGTTGTCCTTTTTCATTGGCCACTGGTACTGGCTTTGCCACAGGAAATGAACAAAATAAACCCTCCCAGGAGGAAGCCCGCTACTGTTTTTCTCATGTAAACCATTTTTAGAAGACTTTGATTTGGGTATTAAGGCTGCTTGGCAGGAAATTTTTCCATTTTTTGCTTTTTGGCCAGCAGTTCTAAATACCGCTGTTCCTGGGTTTCCCAACGGAAATTCCGGTAGAGGAAAGCCATGAACAATGAGATAATCAATATGGCAAGCAGGAATACAACCGAACTGAGTTTTGAATTGGCTACCATGGTGGCTCTTTGATCCCAACCTGTGGCAACAATAATAATGAGACTGATTCCTAATACAAAGCCTGCTGAAAGACCCACAAGAAAAGGCTTTATACTGGTTTTCTGTTTTTCCCGGTTTTTTCCCCAGAATATCAGAAATGCTTCTTCATCACTACTCAGCATATTGCAAAAATAGGGCGGAAGGGCTGATTACCCTATTTTTCAAGGATAAATCTATATGGCAGTTTATTTCCATTCCTGATACAGGTAAATCATCAATTTGGATCATTTTCAACGAAAAATCTTAGTTTTCAGGGAAAGTGCCGATTGCAAAACCTGAAAGAAAATGAGCGTATTTAAAAACAAGGGTATTCTTCTATACCTAATTATATTACTGATTCACTGTATCAGTATTTATACCAGCCAGACAGGCTTGCGAATGGTGAGTAAGCTGGCATTAATGCCTGTTTTGATGCTGTATTTTCTGTCTATCCCGAAATCGGGAAGCACTAAATCTCATACTGGACTGGTGCTGGGAGGTTTGGTATTTTCTCTGTTGGGCGATCTTTTTTTAACACAAACGGGACAGGGATATTTTTTATTGGGCATGGTATCTTTTATACTCACGCATATTTGTAATGGCAGTAATTTTTTGAGGATACAATCATTCCGTTTTCAAAAACTGATGCCAGCAATTATTGCTTTACTGGTATTTGTACTGGCCACTTTTTTTGTATTCCAGTTAATACAGCCGGAACTGGGTAGTTTACAGGTTCCGATTCTAATCTATATGGGTATTATAGGGATCATGGGTATATTGGCTACCAATCTATGGGTTAATCCTGTTATAAGAAGTATTGCGATCAGGTATTTGATCCCCGGTGCCTTATTCTTTATTATTTCTGATTCATTACTGGCCATGAACAGTTTTCATTTTCATGACCCGGCAAGATGGGATATTCCGGTGATGTTGAGTTATGGTATTGCCCAATGCTTTTTGGTAATTGGATTTGGCAAATTAAAGACTGGTATGTAAGTAGGGAATATCTATAAAAAAGAATCCCCGCTTTTTTCAAAGCAGGGATTCTTTTTTATTTTGTGAGGGAGATTAGTATCCACCCATTCCACCCATATCAGGAGCGCCATGTGCATGGGGAGCTTCTGGTTTAGGTTTATCGGCAATCACACACTCAGTTGTTAACAACATAGCAGCGATTGATGCAGCATTTTCCAATGCAACACGGGTTACTTTTGTTGGATCAATTACACCTGCTTTGAACAGGTTCTCATATACTTCTGTACGAGCATTGAAACCAAAATCACCTTTTCCTTCTTTAATTTTCTGAACAACAATTGATCCTTCAATACCGCTGTTGATAACGATCTGGCGTAATGGTTCTTCGATTGCTCTTTTTACGATCTGGATACCGGTTGTTTCATCTTCGTTAGAACCTTTCAGTTTTTCCAGTGATTCAACAGCACGGATATAAGCCACACCACCACCAGGTACAATACCTTCTTCAACAGCAGCCCTTGTTGCATGCAATGCATCGTCAACACGGTCTTTCTTTTCTTTCATTTCTACTTCTGTAGCAGCCCCTACATATAATACTGCCACACCACCACTTAATTTAGCCAAACGCTCCTGTAATTTTTCCTTATCGTAGTCTGAAGTGGTATTTTCCACTTGTGCTTTGATCTGGTTAACACGGGCAACGATATCAGCTTTTTTACCTTTACCACCAACAACAATTGTATTGTCTTTATCAATGGTAACAGAAGCAGCCTGACCTAAATAAGTTAAATCTGCATTTTCCAGTTTGAAACCTTGTTCTTCACTTACCACGATACCTGCAGTCAGGATAGCGATATCCGTCAGCATTTCTTTTCTTCTATCACCAAAACCAGGTGCTTTAAC
>CAIYKV010000099.1 GCA_903926855.1 uncultured Bacteroidota bacterium
CGATCGTATTTCTTACCGCTTCATCCTTCTTATAAGTACCGGCACCAATCAATGAATCCGCTAAAGTGACCGAATCTTTCAGGTACATAAAATGCACATTCATATTCACTGTTCGCAAGGGCCGGTTACTGATCATCCGTAACGATCTAAGCCCTAACCGCAAATTATAATCATACTTGATCGGTCGCGCTGTATCCAATACCTGGATATATTTATTGTCTACAAATTTAATAATCGGTTCCGCTTTTGCTGAAGAATAGCCACTGGCGCTTTGCAATTCAAATACATGCGGTGGCAAACTATCTGCCGGTGCCAGAGCCAATGGATCCAATACCAGCTTTGGCGAATTATAGTTGGTAGTAAAATCAAAAATCCGTTTCCTCACTTCTTTCTCATCATAAGTACCCCAATAGTTGGAGGGCACTTCGAGACTGTCGGCATTACCATAAATACCCATATGTGCCTGTTGTATCAATGTATCGGCATCAATATCTCTCAGAAAATTATTTACAAAACTATTGCCTTTTATTGCAGCTTTAAATCGACTCTGCATTTTATCCATCCTGCCAAAAATCATATTCCCTGAAAAAGTATATTGTGAATAACCGGATATTTTATTGCCCACAAAACTGTTTCCGATTACTTCTATTTTGAAATAATCACTTTGCAAATCCTCAAAACGTAAGGGAGCAATATTTCCCGAAAACAGGTTTTGTAAAACCCGAAAACTGGCAGTTGGTGTTGCATCACTAATAGGTACTGACGGATTCAATACCTGCATTACAGCAGAAGTTCCTTCATTATGTAAGAACTGGCAAAAACTGATCGTTACTTCAGGCCTGAACCATCCATCAGTAAAACTAATCGGTGTTACCAAACTATCAAATGTGGTGTATTTGATCTGCACAGGTAAATCTGATGGATATGCAATAATCAACCCCGTTCCGGTTTGTCCTTTTTTACTATTGATTTTAATTCGGTTACTGGCCGTACCATTCATGATCACTTCGCCTAAACAAACAATCGTAACATTATCACCCAAACGGATATTCGCCCCGGCATCTACAATCAATGAATCGGTGATAGAAATATTATTATTGATCACATAATTCCTTCTCCCTAAATGTAATTTGATAAAATTACCAGACAAGGTATCCTGCGACCATGCAGCCAACCCACATAGCAGAAAAAGGATACTCACTAAACTCTTACGCAACATTACTCTACAATTTTAAACGTTAACGGATTGGGTGTACGGGTAGTATTATCATCCAGTACGATTGTGATATTATCAAACATAATGATATCCCCTTTTTGTAAACTTGCTATCAATTTCGATGCATCCGGTCCAAACACTTCTCCATAATTATTCACTGTCTTCATCTCTGTTTTCGAGATCTTCGTTACATGATACCCTATGATCTTGCCCGGGAACCTTGGTATCTCATTCAACCCCAGGTACGGCACCAACCGATTCGATGAAAACAAATCCTTTACATTCACGATATCCTTGGTTAAATCATTCCCATTCAGTTTCACCATCGGGTTCGGGATCAGGTATACCTCTACTTTCTTCGAAAATATCAGCTTATTGGCCCCATTGCGTTTATCCGTAAAACGCATCGTATACTCTCCCTTATTGTGGAACGTAATCGCATAATTAAATCCCGTTCGGTTAATATCCGCA
>CAIYKV010000100.1 GCA_903926855.1 uncultured Bacteroidota bacterium
ATGATAAAGTGGGAAGTCTGGAAGCAGGTAAAATTGCCAATTTCCTGATCACTACCGGTCCGGTATTCGCAGAAAAAACAACCTTATTGGATAATTGGGTTAGCGGAGAAAAATATGGTGTAAAAGAAGACGGCTGGTTTGATATCAAAGGCATTTATGCATTAACTATTAACACACCTACTGGTGCTATCAATTATAATGTGGATGTAAAAAATGCCTCAACAGCGAATGTGCTTGGAAAAGATACTTTAACGGGTAAATTCAGTTTTGATGGTAAAATGGTAAAACTCAGCTTTTCACCAATCCCTGGTCGCAGACCCGGTGGTGGTGGCGGGGCAGGATTTGGCGGAGGCGGTGGTGGCCGTGGAGGCGCAGGTGGCGGTGGTGGTGCAAATGCCATCCAATACCGCTTAACCGGTGTGGCCAACGGAACCGCTAACTGGAGTGGTAATGGAGAAGATACTGCGGGTAATAAATTAACCTGGTATGCCAGTTTTGTTTCTTCACCTACAGCAGCGGTAGCTGATACTGCAGCCCCAAGAAGAAGACCCGGAATGCAACGTTTGGCAAAAGTGACTTATCCATTTGATGCCTATGGATGGGAAGAAGCGCCTAAGCAGGAAGACCTGTTAATTAAGAACGCTACCGTTTGGACAAATGAAAAAGATGGCAAACTGGAAAATACCGATGTGTTATTAAAGGGCGGCAAGATTGCAAAAGTGGGTAAGAACCTGAGTGCAGATGGTGTAAAAGTAATTGATGCTACCGGCAAACATGTTACTGCAGGAATTATTGATGAACACTCACATATTGCTGCAGCTTCTATTAATGAGGGCGGACAATCCGTTACTTCTGAAGTGCGTATTGGTGATAACCTGAATCCGGAAGATATCAATATCTATCGCCAGTTAAGCGGTGGGGTAACGAGTTCACATATTCTGCATGGTTCGGCCAATACCATCGGAGGACAAACACAGCTCATCAAATTACGCTGGGGCGCAAATGATGAAGACCTGAAATTCAAAGGATGGGATCCGTTTATCAAATTCGCCTTGGGAGAAAACGTAAAACGTACCACCTCTACCAATAACAACCGTTTCCCTGATACACGTATGGGTGTGGAAGAAGTATTGAATGATGCTTTTGCCCGTGCCGTAGATTATGAAAAAGCCATCAAAGCCGATCCGTTGAAAACAAGAAGAGATCTGGAACTGGATGCCCTGGTTGAAATCTTAAATAAGAAAAGATTTATTACCTGTCACTCTTATGTACAAAGCGAAATAACCGCAGCGATGAGAGTAGGTGATAAATACGGATTTAAATTCAACACCTTCACACACATACTCGAAGGGTATAAAGTAGCTGATAAAATGAAAGTACATGGTTCAAATACCTCTACTTTCTCTGACTGGTGGTATTATAAAGTAGAGGTAACCGATGCCATTGCGTATAATGCTGCGATCATGCAGAAAATGGGATTGAATGTTTGTATCAATTCTGATGATGCAGAAATGGCCAGAAGGTTGAACCAGGAAGCTGGTAAAATTGTACGCTATGGCGGTGTTACAGAAGAAGAAGCTTTGAAAATGGTAACCCTGAATCCGGCCAAAGCCCTGCATGTTGATAATAAAGTAGGCAGTATTAAAGCAGGTAAGGATGCAGATATCGTGATCTGGAGTGATAATCCATTGAGCATTTATGCAAAATCAGAAAAAACAATTGTTGATGGTATCGTATACTTCGACAGAGACAAAGATCTTGAGCAGCGCAAAAAGATCAGCACAGAAAGGTTCCGCCTGGTACAGAAAATGATTGGCGAAAAAAGAACCGGTGGTGCTGGTGCGGTTAGACCTGCAGAACCCAGCTGGCAGTTTGTGCTAAGCTGTGGCGATCATGATCGTCATGAAGGAATGTATACAATTGATTTACAGGAGGGCGATACTCTTAACAAATAAACTGACCGACAATGAAAAAAATATTCAGTACCATAAGCGCACTACTCCTGTTAACCGGCTTGATTCAGGCACAGGAAACCGTGTACCCGGCCAAAGAATATAAAGGCCATATCTATATTACCAACGGAACCGTGCATGTAGGCAACGGAACTGTTTTAGAAAATGCTACCGTTGAAATCAATAACGGTAAAATTGTAAACGTTGCTACGGGCATAACCGTTTCGGGCAGCGATGCAAAAGTGATTGATGCAAAAGGCAAACAGGTATATCCCGGTTTGATACTTTCTTCAACAGATCTTGGCTTAAAAGAAATCGGTTCCGGCGTTAGAGGAAGCAATGATTTTGCAGAACTGGGTGAGTATAATACCAGCATCCGCTCTATTACTGCTTATAATACCGATTCTCGCGTAATTGGTGTATTGAGAGCCAATGGAATTTTATTGGCCAGCGTAGCTCCGGAAGGGGGTACCATCAGCGGTTCCTCTTCTGTTGTGCAACTGGATGCCTGGAACTGGGAAGATGCGGCGTATAAAATGGATGGTGGTATTCATGTTACTATGCCCAGCTTTATTAACCGTTTTGGCCGAAGAGGTGGTGGCGGCGGATTTCCTGGTGGTTTTCCGGGAGCCGGCGGTGGCGCACAGGGCGATGCCGGCAAACAGGCTTTAGACAAAGTAGAAGAAATCAAATCTTTTTTCCGTCAGGCAAAAGCCTACTTACAGGAAACAACACATACCAATACCAACCTGAAGTTTGAATCCGTAAAAGGTCTGTTTGCGAAAACACAAAGACTATTTGTGCATGGCGACCAGGTAAAACAAATGCTGGTGGCGATTGATTTTTCCAAAGAGTTTGGTTTTGATGTAACCATTATCGGCGGTAGCGAAAGCTATCAGATTGCTGATCTGTTAAAGACCAACAATATCTCTGTAATCCTGAACCAGGAGCATGCATTACCTGCCACAGAAGATGATGATATTGACCAGCCATTCAAAACACCTGCTGTTTTACAAAAAGCCGGTGTTCTCTATGCTCTGAACGATGCATTTGAAGAAGCCCGTTATCGCAATCTTTCTTATAATGCCGGTACCGCTGCTGCTTATGGTTTAACCAAAGAACAGGCGCTTCAGGCTATTACACTGAATGCAGCTAAAATTCTGGGAATCGACGATAAAACCGGTTCTCTGGAAGCGGGTAAAGATGCCAATATCATTGTAACCGATGGCGATATCCTGGATATGAAAAGCAGCAACGTAACCAATGCCCTGATACAGGGAAGACAAGTGAGTTTGGATAATAAGCAGAAGGAATTGTATGAGCGATATAAGTATAAGTATGGGATTAAGTAATTTGAAAATGTGGCAATTTGAAAATTTGAAAATGGATTGAGATTCATTTCCTATAACCTGGCTTATACTTTTTAAGAATTATTTGAAGCCTCCGCGAAATGCGGAGGCTTTTTTATTGTGAGGGTTCCTTTAAGTGCCGCTTATAATGGGTGGGGGCCGTTTGTGTTAATTGGAGGGGATTTAACAGGGGTGGGCTGTAACCTATTGAGGGGTGGGTCGTTTCTTTACTGCGCAGATTGCACGGGGGATTTTGGCTATTGCCGGATTTCTCTGTTTGGGTTGCGCCTAAAAAGACTGTATGAGACCACTACTGCTGGGCCTGTTTGCCATTATTATTTGTTTATCTGGGTTTGCTCAGAAACAACAGGTGATTAAAAACCTTCCTGCTGTTAGAACCACTCAAAAGATTGTGATCAATGGTGATTTGAATGATCTGGCCTGGAAAACCGCTCCAATGGCTACTGATTTTGTAGAGTGGAGGCCCTCTTATGGTAAGATTGAGAAAAAAGACAACCGTACAGAAGTATACGTTCTCTATGATAACAACGCAATCTATATTGGCGGGTTTTGTCACGAAGCCAGTAACGATAGCATTTCAACCGAGCTGGTGGGTAGAGATGTGGTGGGTGTCAATGATTTTGTGGGGGTTTTATTTGATACTTACAACGATAAGATCAATGGCTTTGGCTATTATGTTACGCCGCTTGGAGAACAATACGATGCCAAATATTCGAATACGGGTGAAGATGGTAGCTGGAACAGTGTATATGAATCGAAAGCAAAGATTGTAAAAGGAGGTTGGACTTTTGAAATGCGGATACCCTATTCCGCCATTCGATTCAGTAATTCAAAGAAACAAGATTGGGGAATTAATGTAACCAGACGCAGAAGCAAGAGTGGCATACAGCTCATGTGGAACCCCACCGACCCCACTATTGGCGGAAACTTTTTTGCCCAGTTTGGAATATGGAAAGATATCCAGGACATTAAACTGCCGGTTCGATTATCCATCTCTCCTTATTTCTCCACTTACGTAAACAACTATCCGTATAACGATCCAACACTAAAGAACACTACCACATTGGTAAACGGAGGTATGGATGTGAAATACGGCATTAACCAGGCGTTTACTTTAGATATGACCCTGGTGCCCGATTTTGGGCAGGTGCAGAGTGATAACCATGTGCTTAACCTGACACCCTTTGAAGTAAAATACAATGAGAACAGAACCTTTTTTACAGAGGGGACCGATCTGTTCAGCAAGGGCAATCTGTTTTACAGCAGACGTATTGCCGGGATGCCAATTCATTATTATGATGCATATAATGAATTGAATCCGGGAGAAACGATTTCCTCGAATCCAGAAAATTCGCGGATCATCAACGCAACCAAGGTAAGCGGAAGAACCTCTACCGGTTTGGGTATTGGTGTATTTAATGCGCTCACTGCCCCACAATACGCCACAGTTGAATACAATGGAAAAGACATACGGAAAATTGAAACAGACCCGCTCACGAATTATAATATCGTTGTTTTTGATCAATCCTTAAAACACAATTCCAGCGTTTCTTTTATCAATACCAATGTAACACGCGGCGGCAGCAATTATAATGCAAATGTGACAGCGGCTCTTTGGGACCTGTATGATAAAAAGAATAACTGGAATCTAAGCGGTAAACTGGCCGAGAGTCAGTTATTCAGTTATTTACCAGGAGGAAAAAATGAAGATGGCCACGACCATACATTAGCTGTCTCCAAAACCGGTGGTCGCTTTAACCTGAATATATGGGAAGAGTTGTCTGATAATAAGTATAGTAATAATGATATGGGCTATCAGACCAATAACAATTTTTATGACCATGGTTTCTGGATGGGTTATAAATGGCTAAAACCCAAAGGCTGGTATAATAATATCTATGCAAACGTAAACGGAAGTTTATCTATGCGTTTTAAACCCTGGGATTACCAGAACCTCTGGTTAAATATGAACGTGAATAGTCAGCTGAAAAGTTTATGGGTTGTTGGTGGGGGGTTTAATTTTTATGCGACACAAAATGATTTCTATGAACCCCGGATAGCGGGTCGTGTTTTTCGCAGACCGGAATATGCATATTATGGGCTATGGTTTCAATCGAATAATGCGAAAAAATATTCAGCCAGTGGCCAGCTATACCGAAACCGCTCAGCTAAATATGGATCTGACGGATATGATATCAGTTTTGGTAATCAATTCCGTTTCAATAAAAAATTAACGATCAGCACCAATAGTAATCTAACCTTAAGAACCAATAATCTTGGGTTTGCCACACTGGTGGGTGATTCCAGCATATTTGCATTAAGAAAAGTTACTACGCTGGAAAACATTTTTACGGTTAAATACAATTTCAACAACAAAATGGGTCTGAGTATCCGCACCCGTCATTACTGGAGCCTGGTTAACAATACCCAATACTTTACCCTTACCCAAGACGGCGGCATTATTGCCAACCCCACCAATTATAATTCTGTGGCCAACTACAACGTCAACTATTTTAATGTAGACCTCCTATACACCTGGCAATTCGCCCTCGGCAGCTTCATCAACATAGCCTGGAAAAATGCCATCGGCACCCAGGACACCAATACTGCCGGCAACTATCTCAAAAACCTCAACAACACCCTCACCGCCCCGCAACTAAATAGTATTTCCCTGCAGGTAATTTATTTTTTAGATTATCTGTCGGTTAGAAAAAAGCACGCATAGGGCCAATTTGAAAATGTGGCAATTTGAAAATGGTTAGGGTGTAGTAACCTAATGTTTAGTGGTCGTTCTGCGAGCAATTTTATCCCATGGGGGCATTTTGTGCTTTTCGTGGCCCAATTTTCAAATTGCCTCATTTTCAAATTTTCAAATTGTATTGTTTACTTTAGTGCCATGGCAAAAAAACTCTTTCTGCTGGATGCGTTTGCTTTGATCTACCGGGCCTATTATGCCCTTATCAGAAACCCGAGAATTACTTCGAAGGGAAGGAATACCAATGCACAGTTTGGGTTTACGAATACTTTATTTGATTTAATCAACAAAGAGAAACCCACCCATCTGGCTGTTTGTTTTGATACACATGCGCCTACTGAGCGGCATACTGATTTTACGGATTATAAAGCGAACCGACAGGAAGCGCCGGAAGATTTGCTGGCTTCTATTCCGGATATCAAAAGAATCATTGAAGGATTTAATATTCCAGTAGTGGAAATGGATGGGTTTGAGGCGGATGATGTAATTGGTACCGTTGCCTGGCAAGCCGCGGACAAGGGGTATGAAGTGTATATGGTAACGCCGGATAAGGATTATGGTCAATTGCTGGTGCACCCCAGCGTGTTTATTTATAAGCCGCCTTCTTTTGGCAATGCAGAAGAAATTCTGACCGCAGAAAAAATCTGCGCCAAATGGGATATTCAAAGAGTGGAACAGGTGATTGATATGCTGGGACTAATGGGTGATGCCGTAGATAATATCCCGGGTATTCCGGGTGTGGGAGAAAAAACAGCGGCTAAGTTGTTGAAGGAATATGATACCCTGGAAAACATTCTGGATAATGCAGATATGATTAAAGGCGCACTGGGTGAGAAAGTAAGGAATGGCAAAGAAATGGCCATCATGAGTAAAAAACTGGCCACCATTATTACCAATGTCCCGGTGAGTTTTCATGAAGAAGATTATCGATTGAAAGAATGGAACAAAGACGAGCTGGTGGCCGTGTTTACTGAATTGGAATTTAAAACCCTGGGTAAAAGAATATTGGGTGATGAGTTCAACGCGTTTCATGCGGCACCACAATCGGTGCAGACAGATTTGTTTGGCAATACCGTGAATACCAGCAAGGCAGATTACAAGAGTTCGAAAAAAGATGCAGCTCCCGATCCATCGATTATTACGGGAGAAGAAAGCTCGGGACTGCTGGCAGAAAAAAATATCACCAATACTGTTCATGATTATGAACTGATAGAGGGCCGGGATGCAATACAGCAATTATTGATTTTGCTGATGCAGCAAAAGGAGATCTGCTTTGATACAGAAACCACCAATATAGACGCGAATGAAGCTAATCTGGTAGGACTTAGTTTTTCTATTAAGAAAGCTGCCGGATATTATATTCCTTGTCCGGCGGATAGGACAGCTACGCTTGCTATATTGGAACAGCTCTTACCGCTTTTCCATCACCCCGAAATTACCTGGGTGGGACAGAACCTGAAATATGATATGCTGGTTTTGAAATGGTATGATATAGAAATCAAGGGGCCCATTTTTGATACCATGCTGGCACATTATCTGATAGAGCCGGAGGGAAGAAGAAGCATGGATTTATTGAGTGCACAATACCTGGGTTATGAACCTGTGCATATTGATGAATTGATTGGCAAGAAGGGAAAGGGCCAGGGAAATATGCGTGATGTAGAAGTGGAAAAAGTAAAAGAATATGCGGCAGAAGATGCCGATATCACATTACAGTTAAAACAGGTGTTTGTTCCGCTGCTGAAAGAAAAAGCGGTACAACGCGTTTTTGATACAGTTGAAAATCCGCTGGTGCGTGTGTTGACGGATATGGAATTTGAAGGCGTGAAAATTGATGTGGGATTTTTAAATGAATACAGTAAAGAGCTGGAAAAAGATGCTCGCAAGTTTGAAGAAAATGTGTACGCGCAGGCGGGGGTTCGTTTTAATCTCGCTTCTCCAAAACAATTGGGAGAGGTTTTATTTGATCTGTTAAAGATTGATCCAAAAGCCAAGAAAACAAAAACAGGTCAGTATGCAACCGGAGAAGATGTATTACAAAAGTTAGCCAACAACAATCCCATTGTAGCAGATATTCTTGGTTTTCGTGAATTGACAAAACTGAAAAGCACTTATGTAGATGCGCTTCCGTTGATCATTAATAGTAAAACCGGAAGGGTGCATACCTCGTATGCGCAGGCTGTGGCGGTAACGGGGCGATTGAGCAGTAATAATCCAAATCTGCAGAATATACCTATCAGAAGTGATCGCGGAAGAGAAATCAGAAAAGCATTTATTCCCAGAACGCCGGACAGGGTATTGGTGAGCGCGGATTATTCACAAATAGAATTACGAATTGTTGCTGCCATTAGTGCCGACCCGAATATGTGTGAAGCATTTCAACAGGGAAAAGATATACATACGGCAACCGCGGCTAAAGTGTATAATGTTCCCGAATCGGAAGTAACCAAGGAAATGCGTTACAAAGCCAAGAGCGTAAACTTCGGAATCATTTATGGTCAGGGGGCTTTTGGTTTGGCAGATAACCTGGGCATTCCCAGGTCCGAAGCCAAAGAGATCATTGACAATTATAAAAAAGAATTTGTAGGCATTACCACCTATATGGATGAGACCGTGAAGTTTGCACAACAAAAAGGATATGTGGAAACCCTTTTAGGTCGTAAGCGTTGGTTAAAAGATATTAACTCCTCTAATTTTACCGTTAGAGGATATGCAGAACGAAATGCGGTGAATTCTCCTATTCAGGGAACAGCGGCGGATATGATTAAACTGGCGATGATTGCCATACACCAGAAAATAAAATACGCCGGTTTGCAATCAAAAATGATATTGCAGGTACACGATGAGTTGGTTTTTGATGCTTTGCCCGCAGAATTAGATATACTGAAACCCCTGATTCTGGAAGGAATGAAAAACGCGTTACCCCTGCCTAATGGCGTTCCTGTAGAAGCGGAATTGGGCGTTGGTGAAAACTGGTTGGTGGCGCATTAATATTTCAGGTTTGGAAAACTAAAAACAAGTTCATGGATACCAGGAAACAGACGATAGAAAAATTTTATTCTGCCTTTAGTGAATTGGATTTTGCTACCATGCAGTCCTGCTACCATTCGGAAGCCGTATTTAATGATCCCGTGTTTGGCTTGCTCGATGCCACCGAGGCGAAGGCAATGTGGGAAATGCTTTGTATGCGTGCAAAGGATTTTTCGATTACTTATAATAATATTCAGCTTTTGGATGAAGAATATACTACCTGCAACTGGGTGGCTACTTACCTGTTTTCAAAAAATGGTCGCCGTATTATTAATCGGGTTACTGCACATATGCGGTTTCGGGATGGTTTGATTATTGAACATACGGATGCGTTTGATTTTTATCGTTGGTGCAGACAGGCTTTAGGGTTGAAGGGGGTTTTGTTTGGATGGACCGGGTTTATGCAAAAACGGATTCAGATACAGGCCAAAGTTGGGTTGGAGAAGTTTATGGCGCAATAACAACTGCGCCTCAGAAAAGGAAATGTGCAAAGATTCGGCAGAGAATTCTTTGTAGCTTTAAAGAACATTAACGCAGATTATGAAAAAGAGCAACTCGGGCGGGATACTATATTTTTTGCTGGGGCTGTATACTTTATTGATCAGCTGGCATTATAATCATTCTGTTCTGTTGTTGATCATCCATTATATTTTCTGGCCGGCTTATCTTTTGTATGAAATATTGATAGGCAACCTCTCTCACGGATTATGGAAGAGCATTCCGCTTTCTTATTTCAATTAAGTTTTCTGGTATCAAAAATTCTGGTTCCCTCCGTATATTTATTGTATGAAATGGGATTTCTTTTTTAAAAGTATTTGGCTGATTGGCGGTCGTTATTTTATGATTGCCGGTATTGCGTTTCTGATCTGGTATGTATTGTTAAGAAAACAATTGCTTTTCAAAAAAATCCAATCCCGGTTTCCGCGTACCAAAGATTATTTGAGAGAGATTTTCTATTCCGCACTAACCATTGCTATTTTCTCTTTTGTTTCTGTGCAGTTGTTTACGAATCCGGCCATTGCGCCCTATACAACAAAATATAATTTAATTGCCGAATACGGCTGGGTATATTATTTCCTGCTTTTTCCGTTGATGTTTCTGATGCACGATACCTATTTTTATTTTACACATCGTCTGATGCATCATAAAAGATTATTCAAGTGGTTTCATCTGGTACACCATCAGTCAACCAACCCTTCACCCTGGGCGGCTTACGCATTTCATCCGCTGGAAGCGGTAGTCGAAGTAGGTATTGTGGTAATTTTTCTTTTCACCATTCCTATTCATCGAACACATCTCCTGATCTTTTTCTTAATGATGATCGTGTATAATGTGTATGGGCATCTGGGGTATGAATTATATCCCCGCGGTTTTAGTAAAGGCTCTATAGGCAAATGGATCAACACATCGGTTAACCATAACCAGCATCACCAAAATTTTAAAGGGAACTATGGATTGTATTTTCTTTTCTGGGATAGGTTTTTCGGTACCATCCGCGAAGATTATGATGCGCGTTTTGAAGAAGTAAAAACCAGAAAACCGCAATTACACTAATCTATGTTGTACAAGGCGGTTCTTTGCGATTATTCTGCTTTTTTCTTATAGATGGGAACGGTACTGCAGGGTTCGCCGTACATAATGCTTTTAACAAAAGGTCTACGCTTATTCGTGATTTCTACATAGGCAGTTTCGGGAACAGACAAATCGCCGCAGCCTTTTATCACCACTCTTTGGTCGGTAAAATCTGCCCCATTTACTGCACCCAGATTTTTCAGTAATAATGTAC
>CAIYKV010000101.1 GCA_903926855.1 uncultured Bacteroidota bacterium
ATCAGAAAGAGTATGAAGCAAAACCATTTGGCAAAGAGGCAACAGGTTTCCCTTATGATTTATCCAAATTTGTAGAAAAGGATTATAGTAAAATATCCAGCACACCACATGGTAACACATTGACAGTAGAAATGGCTAAAGCCGCCGTTATTGCTGAGAAAATGGGGAAAAATGATGCAACGGATTTTCTGGCTGTTAGTTTTTCTGCACCGGATTATATTGGGCATTCATTCGGGCCTAATTCATGGGAGATGGTGGATGATTATATCCGGCTGGATGATGAACTGGGAAAATTCTTTGCATTCCTGGATGCAACCATCGGCAAAAATCAATACACAGTTTTCCTGACGGCTGACCATGCTGTAGCACATATACCTGGCTTTATGAAAGAAAATAAACTGCCTGGCGGATTGCTGGCAGATAATGGTATGATGAAAGACATCAATACAAAATTGAAAGAAAAATTTGGTGTTGAAAATGCAGTTGTGAATTTTGCTAACTACCAGGTATATCTAAACCATCCCAGGATTGATTCTTTAAAAGCGGATGAACCGGGTATTAAAAAATGGATCATTCAATACATGCTTAAAAACGATGCGGTTACCAATGCATTTGCAACAGCAGATATTATGACCACTCCCATTAATAAAACATTGCGCGAAATGTTGGCGAATGGATATAATCCTAATCGAAGCGGTGATATACAGGTAATCCTTAAACCGGGGTATATTGAAGGAGGCGCAACGGGTACTACCCATGGATTATGGTATCCCTATGATGCACATATCCCTTTGTTATTTTATGGATGGGGCATTAAGAAAGGAAAGACTAACCGGGAAACCTATATGACCGATATAGCTGCAACAGTAGCTGCTTTATTACATATTCAAATGCCCAGCGGCAGTGTGGGTAAAGTAATTGAGGAAGTGATAAAGTAATCTGCATGAAAAGATTTTTCTTAGTAGGATGTAAGGAAAAGAATAAGATGCCGTCTTAACACCAAAATCAACTATATGAAAACAGTAAAAACCTTTGCAGCCGTCCTATTATTAACCGGCATTTTATCTACAGGTAGTTTTGCTCAGACAGAGAAAAAAATGGAATTGAAAGAGCACAAATGCACAGCAGCCTGCACTAAGAAAAAACATGTGTATGCACATGGTGAAAAAGGGCATGTATGTACGGATGCCTGCAAAAAAATGATGGATAAGAAAGGCGGTAAAATGTAATGGTTACCTCTATAAAAAGACTCCTGTTAAAACAGGAGTCTTTTTATAAATACTAGCTAATATTTACGATACTTATTTACTCAATTTGATCTTCAGATTCTGATCCAAAGCATCCAGGAACTCTTCCGTATACAGGTATTGTTCACCATGGGTTACTTTATTTCCATGAATACAAACCGCAAGATCTTTTGTCATTTTACCACTTTCCACAGTTTCTACACAAACTGCTTCCAGCGCATGACAAAAATCGATCAATTCCTGGTTGCCATCTAATTTACCGCGGAACTCCAATCCCCTTGTCCATGCAAAAATAGATGCAATAGGATTCGTAGAAGTAGGTTTGCCCTGCTGGTGTTCGCGATAGTGACGGGTTACGGTACCATGTGCAGCTTCTGCTTCCATAACTTTCCCGTCGGGTGTAATCAATGTAGAAGTCATCAAACCTAAGGAACCAAAACCCTGTGCCACTGTATCACTCTGCACATCCCCATCATAATTTTTACAGGCCCATACAAAATTACCGTTCCATTTTAAAGCACTGGCTACCATATCATCAATCAGGCGGTGCTCATAGGTAATGCCTGCATTGGTATAGGCAACCTTAAATTCATTTTGATAAATCTCTTCAAAAATATCTTTGAAACGACCATCATATTTTTTAAGAATGGTGTTCTTGGTTGACAGGTATAAAGGCCATTTTTTGGCTAATGCCGTATTAAAACAACTTCTGGCAAATCCTTTGATACTTTCATCTGTATTGTACATGGCCAGCGCTACGCCATCTCCTTTGTAATTATATACTTCATATTCCTGCACTGTTCCATCTTCGCCTTCAAATTTAATAGTCAGTTTCCCTTTTCCTTTAGTTACAAAATCTGTTGCGCGATATTGATCACCAAATGCGTGACGTCCTATGCAAATTGGAGCTGTCCAGTTAGGAACCAAACGTGGCACATTTGAACAAACAATCGGCTCACGAAAAACAGTGCCATCCAGAATATTGCGGATAGTACCATTCGGACTCTTCCACATTTGTTTTAAATTAAATTCTTTTACACGTTGTTCATCGGGTGTAATGGTTGCGCATTTGATACCAACGCCATATTGTTTGATTGCATTCGCAGCGTCAATAGTTACCTGGTCATCGGTCTGATCCCGGTATTCCATACCCAGATCATAATACTTAATATCCACTTCCAAGTAAGGAAGAATCAGTTTGTCTTTAATGAATTTCCAGATAATCCGGGTCATTTCATCTCCATCAAGCTCCACAACGGGGTTAGCTACCTTGATTTTTTGTGCCATTTTTGTTCCTTTTAGGTTATATATAAAACGGTCACAAATGTAGTACTTTATCAGTTTTGGATAGCAATAACCAATGTGCCGATTTTACGTATATTAGGATATGTATGCTTTTTTCAGAATCGGGCTCATTATTTCCCTATTTGTCAACGCTATTGCCGCCCACCAGGCATTGGCTCAGTCTGGGCATAAATTACCTGATTCCATCTCTAAACACTCACCCAGCTATCTCGCGCTTGGAGATTCCTATACTATTGGTGAATCCGTTGACCCTACCAAAAGATTTCCCAATCAAACGGTACAAATACTTGCCTCAAAAGGCGTATTTATTGGCAATCCAATCTATCTGGCCAAAACAGGATGGACCAGTTTGGATTTACTGGATGCGCTGAAAAGAAAACCCCTCGATGGTAAGTATGATATCATCAGCCTTTTAATAGGTGTTAACGATCAGTACCAGGGTTTGGATACAGCTGGTTACCGAGAACGATTTTCAATTTTATTGGGAGAAGCCATCCAACTGGCAGGTTCAGAACCGAAACATGTATTTGTATTATCCATTCCTGATTATAGTGTAACCCCGTTTGGGAAAAATTCTCCCATCATCCATCAAGAGATCATCGAATTTAACAGGATCAATCAAGCGGTAAGCAAGGATTATCAGGTAAATTATATCAACATAACGCCTATTAGTCAGAGCGCATTATCTGTAACGCAGTTTACTGCAATAGATGGATTACATCCTTCGGGAGAGCAATATCGAGAATGGGCTAAATTATTAGTTTCCTCCATTGAAAAAAACCTGTTTCGGTAATAATAAAATGAATTAAGGAAACAATCCTAATTACACATTAACAATCAATACCGGAATAGACAAAGCATGCCTTACATCTTCAATGGTTTCTCCGAAAATATAATCCTTTAATCCTGCGTGCCGATGTGCGCCCATTACCAACATATCCGCTTCGGAATCTTTAACCAGCCGAATAATCTCAGTTACCCTGTTTCGATACCCAATAGCCAACTCAACCTGAAAACCCATATCGCCTAACTGCCGGGCATAATCTTCCAGTCTTTGCCTGTCTTTACGGGTCTCATCGTCATCACTCGCTTCGCCTAAATAACGTGCAGAAACACTTTCCACCACATGCAATAAAATAAAGGTAACCGATGCATCTCCCTGGGCCACCGCATGTGCAATTAATTTTTCGTCTGAAGAACTAAAGTCCAACGCTACGGCCAATCTTCGGGTTTTGTTTACCGTCAGGTTTTGTAACTGAATAGTTTTTCCGTGCATACTCTCCCGCTCCTTCTGTTTGCGCTTTTTTATCAGCGGTAAAACCGTCATGGCAATAAACAAACAGATAAAGGCAATTATGGCTATTACCAATAATACTTTCCAATACCAGGCTGCATCGGAATGAAACAATGACAAGGTTTCTTCACCCACCAGTTTCACATTGAGAAAAACCAGTATAATAGCCACCAGCCAGGCAATTATTTTGGTATAAGTTTTAATGGCAAACTCTCCCATCGTTTTCTTATCGCTAACAAAATGAATCAGGGGTATTACTGCAAAACCCAGTTGCAGACTCAACAATACCTGGCTTAATACCAATAAATCATCTACTTCTTTATCCCCATATATCAGGATGACAAGAACAGCCGGAATAATCGCAATCAGCCGGGTAAGTAATCTTCTAAGCCATAGATTAATCCTTAGTTGCAGGTAACCTTCCATTACAATCTGACCCGCAAGCGTTCCGGTTAGGGTTGAGCTTTGTCCGGCAGCTATCAAAGCAATCGCGAATAATACTGGTGCCAGTTTACTGCCTAATAAAGGTTGAAGCAATTTATGTGCATCCTGTATTTGCGCTACCTGGGTATGACCGGAAGTAAAAAATACACTGGCTGCCAATACCAATATTGCGGCATTTACAAAGAATGCAGCGTTCAATGCAATGGTGCTATCGATCAGGTTGAATTTAATGGCCCTGCGTATTCCGGCAGTATCATTACTAATCTTTCGTGTTTGAACCAATGCAGAATGCAGGTATAAATTATGGGGCATCACGGTTGCGCCGATAATACCCACTGCTATATAGAGTGACTCATTATTCAATGCATGCGGAATAAATCCTTTAACCACCTCTCCCATATCCGGTTTTGCAATCAATATTTCCACCAGAAAAGAACATCCGATGATGGCCACGAGGGAAATGATAAATGCTTCCATTTTACGGATGCCGTATCGTTGTAAAATCAGGAAAACAAATGTGTCTAATACCGTTATCAGGGTTCCCCATATCAGGGGCAGACCGGTTAACAGGTAAATACCAATCGCCATACCCAATACTTCGGCCAGGTCGCAGGCGGCAATGGCCAATTCGGCCAGTATGTATAAACAAAAATTAACAAGGGGAGGATACATTTCCCGGTTAGCCTGTGCAAGGTCTCGTCGGGTAACAATTCCCAAACGTGTACTTAAACTTTGTAATAATAAAGCAATCAGATTGCTCATTAGCAACACCCAGATCAGCTGGTATCCGAATTTGGCACCTCCCTGCAAATCGGTGGCCCAGTTACCCGGGTCCATATAGCCTACACTTACCAGGTAAGCAGGACCTATATATGCCAATATTCTCCTCCATCCTTTTCGGGGAGAAGTGGTATCTACTGACTCATGAACTTCACTCAGGGAATGATCACCCTGAAACCGCTTAATCATTGGATATTGTTTTTACGAATAAGGATTGTGCCAATTGCTGACTAATGGTGATAGCCGGCAGGTTTTTCATTTTAATTTCGATAGAATGATCGAATGAGAACTTGCGTTTTACTTGCAATTTTGTTCCAATACCCAATTGCTTGTGTTTTAATATTTCGAGCAATTCTGTAGACTGACTTCCCACACTGCAAACTTCAGCAGGGATATCAGGAGCCAGATCGATCAGGTTGATCTGTTGCTGCATTACCATTCTGCCCTGGCTATCGGGAATGGGATCGCCATGCGGATCAAATTTGGGATAACCCAGAAAAAGATCTAATTGTTCAACCAGTTTTTTGCTTGAAATATGTTCGAGTTCCTCGGCTACTTCATGTACTTCATCCCATCCGAATTCTAAGGTATTCACCAGAAAATATTCCCAAAGCCTGTGCTTTCTTACAATGGCCAAAGCCAATTTTTCACCCTCACTACTCAATCTTACCCCCTTATACCTTTCATAGCGCAATAATTTCTTGACAGTCAGTTTTTTGAGCATATCAGTGATGGAAGCGGGTTTTGTGCTTAATTCAGCCGCTAATTCATTAGTTGAAACATTGCCCGTTTCCTGCTGCAGATGATAAATCGCTTTGATATAATTTTCCTCTGTAGTTGTAAAATGCATGTTATCTAAACTTATTTTTAGACAAATCTAAATTTAAATATCCATTAATTCAAGTCAACATTTAAGGAGTTTCGCCGAAAGGCTTATTTTTATGCAAATAACGCCCTATGAAAAGATGGTGGCCGCTACTATTGCTGATTGTAATATTGGGCTGTAAGGAGTCAAAAAAGGATTTATCCGGCGAAACCCCGGTTAAGATTTCCGATTTTATGGCCGCTTTTCCAAAAATTACCCTTCCCTTTACTGCTTATGATACCAATATTGCCAAAATAGCGGATACCATTACCATTGGCTATAAGGCTTTCATTCAGTTTTTCCCAGACAGCTCATTACAAACCATTGTAGGCAAGACCCGTAAAATATCCATCCATCCCGTTGGGAAAATTGAGAAGGAAAAGGAAAACTACCTGCTGATTAGCTTTACCAACTCAAAAAAGGCCAGTTATCTGGCTGTATTCGTAACTGATAAGAAAAATAAATTCCTGGCAGCCAAAGCACTAATCAATTCTGATATCACAGATGAGTATTCCCATTCCCTTTCCATTAACCGGGAGCCCACATTTTTGATTAGCCGGGAAAAGATGAATAAGGACAATCAACTGTCCTTCTCCCGGGCAGGCTGGGTTTATAGCAGCGAGGGTATATTTATGGTGGTGATTAATGATACCAATGAAGACAGTCGGAAAGACAATATCATAAACCCGCTGGATAGTTTACCCAGGAAAAACAAATACAGTGCTGATTATGCACAGGATAAAAAGAATTTTATCTCAATACGTGATGGGAAAACTCCCAATAGCTATCGCTTTTTTATTCATTTTGAAAAAGAAGAAACCAATTGCTCAGGCGAGTTGAAAGGTGAAATGAAGATGAAGAATGCAAGTACGGCCCAGTTCACACAAAATGGGGACCCCTGCATTATTGATTTTCATTTCGAAGATCGGCAAATCACCATTAAAGAACAGGGAAGTTGCGGAAATCATAGGGGAATCAAATGCTTTTTTGATGATACATATACCCGTA
This sequence comes from uncultured Bacteroidota bacterium, assembly GCA_903926855.1. Lineage (GTDB taxonomy): Bacteria > Bacteroidota > Bacteroidia > Chitinophagales > Chitinophagaceae > Sediminibacterium. The sequence continues at coordinate 6,944 of CAIYKV010000101.1, forward strand.
AAAAAGACCCCAAACCCTTAAAAAGAAAATAAAAGCCTCATTTCCTCATATTTCACTTTACTTGAACCCAATTTTAGCACATTTGCCATCCCGGTCACCCAACCGTTTACCTTTGCCAAAATGTATTTTTATTTCAAATAGGTCGATTGCTTATGGTGCCTTATGATCCCCTGATTGTGTATTATTCTGCCTTGAAAACCGGTTTTCCCACATCTAATGTGTATAATTTACATTTTATTGAAATAGGCCTATCTTGCAGCGCCAATTGTTAACCAAACGAGCAACTATGAATTTTCGAAACTACCATGTGCCCTACCAGATCAATGAACAGTATGAAAAGAAAGCAGCCTATTTTTCAATGGAATTTGCCATTCACCAACCTTTAAAAATATATAGTGGAGGACTGGGATTTTTAGCTGGCTCACATTTAAGAAGTGCGTATGAGTTAAGGCAGAATATGATCGGCATTGGTATTTTATGGAAATATGGGTATTACGACCAAACCCGTAACCAGGATCAAACTCTGGAAGTTACTTTCATGGAAAAAATTTACAGTTTCCTGGAAGACACTGATATTAAATTTCAGATACTCATACATGATTCTCCGGTATGGGTAAAAGCATACTACCTAAATCCCGAAACTTTTAATAGTGCTCCTTTGTTTCTGTTGAGCACCGATCTTCCGGAGAATGATTATGTCTCTCAAACCATCACCCATCGTTTATATGATGCCAATGTAGCTACCAAAGTGGCACAATTCATTTTATTAGGTGTTGGCGGAGCCAAACTAATTGATGAATTGGGATTTAACCCAGATGTTTATCACCTCAATGAGGCGCATGGTATTTCTTCTGCATTCTACCTGCTCAACAAATTCAAAAGTGCCGAGAAAGTAAAAGAGCACCTGGTATTTACTACGCATACCCCCGAAGAAGCCGGGAATGAAAAGCATGATATTTATCTCTGTAATAAAATGGGGTATTTCTGCGGATTGAGTATTGATGATGTAAGAAAGTTGACTGGTATCAAAGATGATCAATTTAACCATTCGCTGGCGGCATTGCGTTTTGCAAGAAAAGCAAATGGTGTATCTGCTTTACATGGTGTGGTTAGCAGAGAGATGTGGAAGAATTATGAAGGCATTTGCCCGATTACTTCCATTACCAATGCCCAGAACTGGCGCTATTGGGCCGATAAACAGATGTATAAAGCGATGGAAGAGGGCAATGACTATGTATTTGACGATCGCAAAAAACATTTGAAGAAAAGAGCTTTTGAAATTGTGGCCGACCAGACTGGCAAAAAATTCGATCCCAATGTTTTAACCATTGTATGGGCGAGACGTTTTGCGGGTTATAAACGTGCAGACCTGCTTACCTATGATATGGATCGTTTTGAAAAGCTACTGTCAAGCACGGAATACCCGGTACAGATCATTTGGGCTGGTAAACCTTATCCGGCAGATTATCCGGCTATTTCTCAGTTTAATAATCTGGTGCACTTGAGTAAAAAATATAAAAATGTGGCTGTGTTGATTGGGTATGAGCTTTCTTTAAGTAAACGTATCAAACAGGCAGCGGATGTTTGGTTGAATAACCCAAGAGTACCCAGAGAAGCTTCAGGAACCAGTGGTATGACTGCCGCTATGAATGGTGCTGTTAATTTTTCAACGGATGATGGATGGATACCAGAGTTCATTAACCAGGGAAATAATGGATTTGTAGTTCCGCAAGCCGATTACCATAATATGACTGTTCACGAACAAGATGAATATGATCTGAATAAAGTGTATGAAATACTCGAAGAGCAGATCCTGCCTATTTATTATAAGAATTTTGATACCTGGAGGCAGATTCAGAAGAATGGTATGCGAGATGTTCGCTTCCAGTTTGATAGTAACCGGATGGCGAATGAGTATTATGAGATTATGTATAAGTAGATGATTGATTTTTTTGATGGAAGGGTTTCAGGAGTGAGACCCTTCTTTTTTTGCCACAGATTGCACAGATGGCACAGATTTGAGGGGATTTGATAAAAAATTGATAACTATTCTTAATTACATTTGTTATCGTTATAAACGCATTATTATGGGTAATAAGATAGCAGTAGCAATTACCGGTGCCAGTGGATCTGTGTATGCAAAATTGCTGCTGGATAAACTGCTATTGCTCAGAGATCAATATCAGGAAGTTGGGGTGGTGATGAGTAAGAATGCTAAGGAAATATGGGAGGCAGAGTTAGGCAATGATTCGTATAACAGTTATCCATTCCGTTATTTTGACAAATTTGATTTTACTGCACCTTTTGCTTCCGGATCAGCGCGTTATAATATTATGATAGTGGTGCCTTGTAGTATGGGAACATTGGGAAGGATTGCGGCAGGAATTAGTGATGACCTGGTTACACGGGCAGCAGATGTCATTCTCAAAGAAAGGCGCAAGCTGATTTTGATGGTGAGAGATACTCCGTATAATCTGATCCATATCAGGAATATGGAGACAGTTACTTTGGCCGGTGGTATTATTTGTCCGGCTACTCCCTCATTTTATAGTAAACCCAGTACCATAGAAGAATTGGCTGCAACCGTTGTTGACAGGGCATTGGATCTTGCGGGTTTGGATTTTGCCAGTTTTCGCTGGGGTAATTAATATTGGTTTATTACGACCAAAAAAAATCCCCGCAAAAGCAGGGATTCTCTATGCTACTGTACTTACTTTATACGTTGGCTCCTGCACCTTCTTCTACTCTTTTCTGAAAAGAAAATTTCAATTTCCCGGATTCCTTATCAAGATCAGCAATCAACAGATCACCTTCTTTGATAGTGAGATTCAGTATCTCCTCTGCCAAAGGATCTTCCAGGTATTTTTGTATCGCCCTGTGCAGTGGTCTTGCACCGAATTGCGCATCATATCCTTTTTCTGCGATAAAATCTTTGGCTTCTGGCGTAAGTTCCAAACCAAATCCAAGGTTCTGGAGACGTTTCGAAACCCCTTTCATCAATATATCAATGATGTTAAAGATATTTTCTTTGCTCAGTGCATTGAATACGACCACATCATCTATCCTATTCAGGAATTCAGGAGAGAACGTTCGCTTGAGTGCTTTTTCAATTACCGCTTTGCTATTTTCTTCTGCATTCTGCATTCGGGTAGCGGTTGCAAATCCAACCCCATCACCAAACTCTTTCAATTGCCTTACGCCAATATTAGAAGTCATGATGATCATCGTATTCTTGAAATCCACTTTTCTTCCCAAACCATCTGTCAACTGGCCATCATCCAATACCTGTAATAAAATATTATAAATATCCGGATGCGCTTTTTCGATCTCATCCAACAAAATCACACAATAAGGTTTGCGACGAACTTTTTCTGTAAGTTGTCCGCCTTCCTCATATCCCACATATCCCGGAGGTGCACCAATCAAACGACTTACTGTAAATTTCTCCATGTATTCACTCATATCGATACGAATCAGTGAATCTTCCGAATCAAACATATACCTCGCAAGGGAGCGCGCTAATTCCGTTTTACCAACACCGGTTGGTCCCAGGAATATAAACGTACCAATCGGTTTTTTAGGATCCTTCAGCCCTACTCGGTTACGCTGGATAGCTTTTACTACTTTCTGAATAGCTTCATCCTGTCCTACTACCATATCCTTCATATCCTCACTCATCCTGCGCAGTTTTTCTGTTTCTGCCTGCACCATTCGTTTCACAGGAATACCTGTCATCATACTTACCACTTCTGCAATATGCTCTTCAGAAATCGGATATCTTTTATGCTTACTATCTTCTTCCCACTGTGATTTTGCTTTTTCCAGTTCTTCCCCTAATCGTTTTTCAGTATCACGTAAGGAAGCTGCTTCTTCAAACCGTTGGCTTTTTACTACTTTATTTTTTTCATTCTTCACATCTTCAATCTTCTTCTCCAACTCAACAATATCAGATGGAACATTGATATTTTTCAAATGCACACGAGCCCCTACTTCATCCAAAACATCAATGGCTTTATCGGGTAATAAACGATCGGTCATATACCTGTCACTCAGCTTAACACAGGCATCAATGGCATCATCCCCATAGGTTACATTGTGAAAGTCTTCATATTTCGATTTGATATTATTCAATATCATGATCGTTTCTTCTACACTAGGCGGCTCAATCAATACTTTCTGAAAACGACGATCCAATGCACCGTCTTTTTCGATATACATTCTATACTCATCCAATGTTGAAGCACCAATACATTGGAGTTCTCCTCTTGCCAAAGCGGGTTTGAATATATTGGAAGCATCCAGCGATCCGCTTGCACCACCCGCCCCTACGATTGTATGTATCTCATCAATAAACAGGATGACATCCCTGTTCTTTTCGAGTTCATTCATGATGGCTTTCATCCGCTCTTCAAATTGTCCGCGGTATTTAGTACCTGCCACTAAGGCGGCAAGGTCAAGGGAAATCACTCTTTTATCAAATAATACCCTGCTTACCTTTCTTTGCACGATGCGTAAAGCCAGTCCTTCCACAATAGCAGTTTTACCCACACCTGGTTCACCAATCAAAATTGGATTGTTCTTTTTCCGTCTGCTGAGAATCTGACTCACCCTTTCAATTTCTTCCTCACGACCTACAATCGGATCCAAAGTACCGGATTCAGCCAATTTGGTAATATCTCTTCCGAAATTATCCAGAACCGGTGTTTTACTTTTGGCAGCCCCGGTTTGTTTACCCGCTCTTTGTTGCTGGTATCCTCCCGCTCCTCTCTTTTCTTCATCAAATTCATCTTCATTGTCATCTGTAAACTCACTACGCGGTGGAGGTGGTGTGCTGGTACCTACCATACCCAGTTCGTTACGGAAAAGATCATAGTCCACATCAAACTGGTTTAAAATCTGTGTGGCAATATTTTCTTTGTTTTTAAGAATACTTAGCATTAGATGTTCAGTTTCCACCAATGGACTTTTTAAAGCCTTGGCTTCCAGAACCGTTACCCGTATTACTTTTTCGGCCTGTTTGGTAAGTGGCAGACTATTGATATTTGCAATATTTTTACCAGTCTTATCCTTAACCGCCAGTTCTACTTCTTTACGTAACTCATAGAGGTCAACATTCAATTGTTTCAACACTTTAATGGCAGTATTATCACCATCCCGTATCAATCCCAACAATAAATGCTCTGTCCCTATAAAGTCATTTCCAAGCCGTAACGCTTCCTCTCTGCTGAAGGAAATGATCTCTTTAACCTGTGCTGAAAAATTATTATCCATAACCTAATTTGGATTTATACAATTATAACGAATAATTTTGAGTGAAGTTGTGATGCAGTTATACACATTGTGTTAATGTAATTTACTTAAACTATGGAAGTCAAAATTGATACCAAGGAAAAATTTACTGTTGTAACGCCAATTATTGCGGAACTTTCTGACAATATAGCAGCAGAATGGGAGGAAACCTGCAAGGCCCAACTGCTAAAAGAGGTCAAAAATGTGATTTTGAACCTGGAAAACGTATCTGTCATCTCCTTTTCGGCAGCCAAAAACCTGGTAGAGCTCCAACAGCTTTTCTATGAAACCAGTGCTTCTTTTGTCATTTGTGGGTTACAGGCAGGGGTTGAAAAAACATTGGACAGGATGGAAATCCTGGAAATCCTGAATATTACCCCTACCGAAAGTGAAGCCTGGGATATTGTTCAGATGGAAGAAATTGAAAGAGAATTATTAGATAGTGATGATATGGAATTTGACACCAATCACTGATGCCGGTAAAAGATTATTATAAGATACTCAGGGTTTCTCCTTCGGCTTCGGCTATGGAAATCAGGCAGTCGTTTCGCAAACTGGCAAAACAATACCATCCCGACAAAAACCAGGGAAACCAATTATCGGCAATCCAATTTACCGAGATCCGGGAAGCTTATGAGGTGCTGATCGACAAAAAGAAACGGCAGGATTATCATTACCAGCAATATGCCAACAAAGAAAGCATATTTAGTTTTACTCCTTATTCGGCTGCAGAACTTTTGAAACAGGCCGTTGCCTTAGAAAATAAACTAAAGCTGACAGATCCTTTTCGTATTGACAGAGATGCTTTATTTTTTGAAATGACTGGTTTGCTAACAGAACATTCTATTCAACTTTTAGCGTCGGAAGCAGATCCTACCCTCACGCAAAAATTCACAGAGAGCCTGTTACAATCCTGTCATTTTTTACCTTTTTCTTCTATGCAGAAAATATGCCTGGTATTACTTACAATTCATTCAGAAAATCCGGAAATGGATATGGCGATCCGGAAATTTTTGGAGCAACAAAAAATCTTCGACTGGTGGCAAAGAAATAAATTGGTTATTGCACTATTGATTGCAATACTTTTCTGTTTCCTGATTTTTCTCTCTGGCAATAAGGCATAAAAAAAGACCGTATTTCATACGGTCTTTTTTTTATAAATAGCATCCACGCTTACTGATGTAAATAGGTAGCCAGATGTCTTCTCTTAGTATTCGTATTGTAATTGGTAGTTCCATCTCCTCTGTAATACAAAGTATAGGTTCTGCCATTACTGAAACTTACCGTATTCAGTGTATCCAGCACAATAGCCGGACTGCCTGATCTTCTTACATATAATGTATCTGACAATACTGCGTTAAAAGGATACTGCGTAAAGGTAGAAATGGAACCAGGTTTCACATTTGTGAAAATACTACGGTTGGTTCTGGTAGAATAAATATCAATCATTTTACCAGCTGTATCATTCAATACTGCATGTATGAAACGAAGGTTGAAATAGCCTACTACCGGTTGCAGGTATGAATCCTGAACAAAGATCTGAGAAGAATCTCTGGTAGAGGCTATTGAATCGGTAATCATCAGCGTATATAACTGATCTGGCAGGAAAGTCTTTGTTAAAGACGTAATAGCCACAGAATCAGCTAATAAAACACCGGGTACTGATAATTTAATGACTTGAGATCCGGCAGGTATTGATACATACCCATAGTTCGAGGAAACGGTTGGATAAATGGCTCCAAAAGTTAGCCAGGAAACCGTTCCACCCGGGGTAAATCCGCTGATTTTATTACCTCCTACAAATACATTAAATGAATCTGCCTGATTCAGGACATTCCTGAAATTCGGAGAGGCATCTACGATCTTTAAATAGGCGGTACCACTGGTGGTTTGTACCGGAGATTTTAGCGTATAGTCACGGTTGCAGGAATATAGCCCACCCAACACAACGGTAACAATGACTGCGATTATTAAAATATTGTTTTTCATCCTTGATTCGTTTAGTGTTAAAGTTATTTTTGGGTGTACCACATTTCAAGCGTGTTATAATCTGGTGCTTCTGCTCCGATACGGGTTAATTCAGGAACATCATATAGATATTCTGAGTTATACCTTGGACGGCAACGGTAAACCAATTTGCCATTATTGGTAGCATTTAGATAAATACCTGAAGGAGGAGCAAAATCAGCATACACCTGTTTACCTGTCACAGGATCCAAGTCTGTATAATGGTATCTTCTCATATCAGTCCATGTTTCATGAACCCCCCATCCATACAGTGCAATGTATTTTTGCAACATGATATCGGTAAGTGTTAGTGCACTTGCCGCAGGAACAATAATTGGATTAGCAAGGTATGCAGCTTTTGAAGCGGGTGTAATTACACCTGCTACAGGAATATTATTCGTATACTTTGTAGTAAGCATATCAAAATTCAGGCTGATTGCATTGGTATAGGCTGTCAAAGCAGCTGCATTATTTCCTTTCCGCAGATAGGATTCCGCAAGAATAAACTGCATTTCAGAAGCCGTCATCATAGGATATTCACCAGTATTCTGGAAAACATAACGGCTATTATCTACTGCAGGGGCTGCGGTAGAAGTTGCCGTGGCATTACCCCAGAAATTTTGCGGGTAATCATTGGTTACCAAACCGGCAGAGCCTAACCAGGGAGTAAATCCTTTATAGGTTCCATTGGTATTTTCACGCAACATATACGGAGCTCTTGGATCAGTAACACCTGGGAAAGCGCTATTTAAACCGGTCATCAGGTTACATATATAAGCAGCTTGTCTGATGGTTCCTACGTTTCCTCTGAACGGACCATAATAACTGTTTAAAGCAGAGGTATTTCCTCCCGCAAATTTACATGTCGCATTATCCGCATTACTTGTCATAGCCAGATTTGCATATTTAATAGCAGAATCGGCATATCCGTTACTGGTATAAATGGCTTTATTGGTCAGATCATTATAAGAACGGGCCAGGATCGCATACACGAACTTTTTCCATTTGCTTACATCTCCGTTATAAAAGTAAGCATCCCCGATAGCCAGGTTAGCAGGGCTCACATTTCCATCAGTTCTGTTCAGGAAGCTTAAAGCCCTGAAGCAGATAGCACGACAACTATCATAGAAATCAGATTGTACATCGTAGTGAAACTGTTGTAAACTGGTATTAAATGCTTCTTTCAAAATAGCATCACCATATTGGTTGGTTAATTGTAACCAGCCCCATGCCCTGATTGCCCAGGCAACACCCACATAATCCCATTTTTGTTGCTGGGTACCCCAGAGAATGATTTTATTTACATTCTGTCCATGACCATAATAAACGGCTGCCCAAACGGACCCTGTATTATCACTGGCACCGGTACCTCCCATTTCGCCATATAATTCTGCGGCAGAAGTTGAACCCCAGTATTGAATATAACGACCGAGAAGGATACCATCATTCTGCAGACCGTAACCGGTACCGGCAGAAGAATAATAAGCAGAAAATCCACCAATCACACTCGGTAAGATACTTTCGATCGGCTCGATTACCTGTGCGTTGGGGTTAAGATATGCATCATCAATCTTTTTTGAGCAGGATACCATAAAAAGCAGACTGGTTACTCCGGCAAGAAGGATTGAATTAAAGAATTTATTTTTCATACATTTTTTTTTAGACGTTTTATCATTCACAGTTTATCAATTAAAATCCGGCACGTAAGCCAAAGCTCATGCTGACAGGAGTAGGTGTGCTACCGTAGTCAAACCCATACGCTCCTACACCACTGGTTCCTGGATTGTTTGCATTTACAGCAGGATCTGCACCTTGATAATTCGTGATCAATACCAGGTCATTGGCAGTTAAGAAGAAACTCATAGAACGAAGTCCTCTTACTTTCCTAGTAATTCTTTCTGGCAACATATAATTCAAAGTAATATCTCTTAATCTCAGCCAGTTTACATTGTGCTGTATGAATTCTTCATCAGGTAATGTAGTATAGTAATTGCTGTTATAATAAGGATTGATTACGATCGTATTTTTGGTTGGATTGGCACTGTTCTGGAATCCATCATTCAATACACCTTTCACAACAATCGGCGTTTGTCTGTTGGTAGTGCGGGTACTTCTTCCCAATGTTGTTAAATAGTAATCAGTACCGTTGTAAATATCACCACCCACTTTCAGATCCCATAAGAAACTCAGTGTCCAGTTTTTGTAACGGAATGAGTTCAGTGTTCCCAATGTAAAGGCTGGTGTTCTGTCACCTCTTACATAGTTATTCTGGTCTACTACCGCTAACCCTGTAGAAGGATTGATCAGTATCTGACCCGCATTGTTTCTCAGGTATCCAAAACCTGTGATTGTACCGGTTGAATGACCTCTTACCAGTCCACCCCTCACGTTACCAGAAAGGTAGGTATCAGAGTTGTAATAGTCATTATTGATACCGATAGCCGCAGGCAGGGTCAATACCTTGCTCCACATATGGTTGAAATTGAAACGGATATTCCAGTCAAAATCTTTCTTTCTAACAGGTGTGATATCCAAAGCAAGTTCAAACCCTTGGTTACGTAAAGAAGAAACGTTTCCGGTATTCAGAATATATCCTGTTGCATAACTGGCACGATATCCCTGACTGATCTGGTTCAAGCAAAGCGTGTTGTAATAAGCTGCTTCTAATGAAATCCTGTTGTTAAGAAATTTCAGCTCTGTTCCTACTTCATAAGTCTGTTGTTTTTCAGGACCCAGATCCGGATTAGCATTTGTATAACCATAAGAATAAGAAGGTATACTGGAACTGAACTGGTTGTTAACGAATACTGCCTGGTTAGAGTAAGGATCGTTCAATCGGGCTGTGCTGGCCAATGAACCTCTTAATTTGGCATAATTCAGGAAGTTTCCTTTTTTAATGGCCGGGAAGATATCTGAAAGTATCACACTCAGACTGGCTCCGGGATAATTATAGTTCCTGTTTTTTGCAGGCAATGGAGAGGCACTTTCAAAGCGGTGAGAATAGGTAAGGAAAATAACGTTCTTGTACCCTACTGATGCTTCACCGAAATAAGCCATTTCACGTAAAATACTTACGTTAGGCAAACCATACACGTTTCTCAATAAACGGGTTCTGGTGCTGGCCAATGTATTACTACTATCAGTTCTGGAAGAATCAATCAGGTGGGTACCTACGAGACCAAACTGTTCTGTTTCCAGGTCCTGCCACATGGTACCTACTAATAAACGGGTAGTAAAATTACCAATGTTTTTATGTGCAGTAGCAGTGATGGTATGGTTATATCCCTTATAGGTTCTGTAATAGTTATCTAACTGACCGCCAGTAGCAGCAGTTAACAAATAAGATTCAGGACTGGTTAACATATAGCCATTGGTCTTATACGTATCATATCCAAATCTGCCAGATAAAGTTAACCAGTTGAAAGGATTGATATTGATTCCTAAAGTAGATACAATACGATTGGTTTTATCTCCAGAAGTATTGTTTTTGGCACTCCATAAAGGATTATCATATTCGGAGTTATAAGCCGATGCATACAAAAGGCGTTTATTTCCTTTTGGATCCTGGTAATTGGTTATATCATTTGTAACAGGCCATGCATATAAATCCAGTAAATAACCGGAAACTCCTTTAATAGGTTTTACATTATTTGCATTGGTAAAAGCAATAGATGGATTGATATCTATGTATTTACCAATTTTGGTATTATTAGATAACCTGAAATTATATTTGGTGTAACTATTGAAAGGAACAGCTCCCTGGTCATCAAAATATTGACCGGAAAAGCGGAACCCATAATTCTTTCCACCGAATTCCATACCTATATTATGTGTCTGAGATAAACCAGTTCTGAAAAACTTATGCAGGTTATCATATTTTTTTGAATCGGCAGGTAAAGCCGGTCCGAAAGCAGTAAAAGCAGCACCTCCAGAAAGAGGGGGTAGCGTTGGAACTGCATTTAATCCAGGAGCATAGGTGTTATCCAAAGCAGCAAAACGATTAATTTTCTGCAAACGGAAATTATCATCGTAGGTTACAAGGATTTTTCCACCTGTAGATTTTGCTTTTTTGGTTGTAATAACGATAGCACCTGAACTTGCCTGGCTACCATATAAAGCAGTGGCTTCTGGTCCTTTCAGAACAGTTACCCCTTCAATATCATTGGGATTAATATCTGCGATACGGTTGGTATAATCGTTACTTCTGTTTGGCAAATCTGAGGCAAGACCAATACCTGTTCCACCCTGTGAGTTCTGATTCAGGGTCTGGTTATCGATGATGATACCATCCACAATAAATAAAGGTTGGTTATTACCGGAAAGAGTATTGAAACCCCTTAATACAATACCGGCAGAAGCACCCGCTGATCCACTAGTGGGTGTTACCGTTAATCCAGATACCCTGCCCTGTAGGCTGGTTACAAAGTTTTCGCGTTGTGTTTCAGTAATTTCTTTTCCACTCACTTTCTGAACAGAATAGCCCAATTCGCGGGGTTTTCTTTTCAGATCCATCGCAACAACTACTTCATCCAGTTCTGCTACAGTTGCTTTTAAAAGAATAGTTATTGGACCCGATCCAACGGAAACGGTTTTGGTTTCAAAACCAACCGAACTGATCGTTAGTGTCTGTGTTTTCGAAGCTTTGATAGTAAAAGCTCCTTTTTCATTGGTTTGACTAGTAATGGTAGTACCCGTAACTTTTACGGTTACACCCGCCAGTGGTGTTTTTTTATCAGCATCCTGAATGGTTCCGGATACTGTTTGACTTTGCCCGTAGGATGGGAGTGAAAAAATGAAAAGCAGTAATACTACCACTTTCATCATGGGAACGATTTTTCGCATAACGATAGTTTTGGTTTCTTTTTCGTTTTGAACTGGTTCTGGTTGAAGCAAGGGCCTTCTGTTTTGTTAGGACAAGCCAACCCTGCAAAACATTGCACGCTTTAACATTTTTTTTTACGCAAAAACCTGCATAAATAAATTAAAAATAAATTAACGCGGCAACGATAAAGCAATGTTAAAGTTTGTATTGCAGACTACCGAATTTATTTTGTCACATTTTTAGAGAAATCGACGAAATCGGATTGTAGCCCGGGCAGAAACCGCAAAAAGCCGCAAAATGAGTAAATTTATTTAGTCACACGAATACATTACATAATTAATAAATATTATTTTTTATTCAAGTATTGTCACAAAACATACCGGATTTTAGCGCATTCAAAATAGCGAAGGAGTAGAAAATACCTCTTTGATCAGAGTACAGAAAGTCCTTTCTGCTTAAACGGCTCTAACAGCGGATCATCTGCATCAAGTTCTGTAATCAGCATATTAATTTCCTCAGGTTTACATACCTGGAGACGCTGAATAGTATTTAATTTTTCAGAAATGGCTAAAGAAATTGTCTTATGGGCACATTTGATCATCGCTCGTTTTACTTCAATGATCTCCCACTCAAGATCACTGATCCCGAAATTGGCATCAATACTATTGGTACCAAGAAAGCATAAATCGGCTTTTATCTGCCCGAGTCTTTCCACTACCTCTGCCCCTACCGACATCTGCGCATTCTTCAATAATTTATTTCCTAAAAAAATCACTTCACTGGTAGGATGATCCAGCAATTCCAGGGCAATGGGTACGCTAACTGTAATAAAAGTGGCATTCAGGTCGGGTGGTAATGATTTTACCAGTTCCCGAATGGTAGTACCTCCTGATAAAACTATCATCATCCCATCCTTAATCAATTGCATGGCTTTATAGGCGATACTCTTTTTCTCAGGAAGGGAATAAATTGTACTGCTCTCCAGTGTAAAATGGAAAGATTTGGACAATGCCCCACCATGTACTTTTATGAGTTTGCCTTCCTCCGATAATTCCTGCAAATCGCGCCGAACCGTATCCTCCGAAACATCCAATTGTACACTCAGGTCAGATGATAAAACCTTATTATGTACATTGATCTGTTGAATAATATGAGCCTGTCTCTCCTTTTTTAGCATACTTAAAAATACTTATCCCTGACAAATAAACCGAAATAAAATTTTCACCGACAGGATGAGGGGTGTAATTTGCGGGGGTTGGCTGTTGGCTGTTGGCTATTATTTTTTTTTGTAAAAGAAAGCAATACCATTTCGTTTAAAACAAATCCCGCCAAAAGCCAACAGCTAAAAGCTAATGACAAACAACTAACCACCCTAAAAAACAACCCTTTCCAAAATAAAACAAAAGCAGTAGGCACCTAATTATGATCTCTCCAAATACCATTCAACAGATTACCAGTCGCATTGATATTATTGATGTGGTGGGGGAATTTGTGAAGTTGAAGAAAAGAGGGACTAATTATTTGGGGTTATGTCCGTTTCATAATGAGAAAAGTCCTTCGTTTACAGTTTCGCCGGCAAAAGAAATCTATAAATGTTTTGGCTGTGGTAAAAGCGGGAATACGATCGGCTTTATTATGGAGCATGAGAAATACAATTATGTAGAAGCGCTCAAATGGCTGGCGGCAAGATATAATATTGAAGTAGAAGAAACAGAAACCAGTCCCGAACAGAAATTACAGGTTCAAACCGCCGATAGTCTATATATCATTAATCAGTTTGCGCAGAAATTTTTTACTGATCAATTATTCAATACAGATAATGGCAGAGATATTGCCCTATCCTATTTAAAAGAGAGGGGATTCCGAGAAGAAATATTACAGAAGTTCCAGGTTGGCTATAATCCGGATGCAAAAGATACCCTTACCAGGGCCTTACTTGCCAATCAATTCAATAAAGAACTTTTTCCAAAAACGGGTTTGGTTAGCCAAAGAAATACGGATGAACTGGTAGACAATTATCGTGGCCGTATCATTTTTCCGATTCATGGAAATACCGGAAAGATCATTGGTTTTGGAGCAAGGGTGATTGGCAAATCAGATAGAGGACCTAAATATATTAATACACCGGAGAATGAAGTGTATGTAAAAAGCAAGGTGTTATATGGTTCTTATTTTGCCCGCACAGCCATTGATAAAGCCGATGAATGTTTACTGGTGGAAGGATATACAGATGTGGTTAGTCTGCACCAGGCAGGTATTGAAAATGTAGTAGCCAGCGGAGGTACTTCGTTAACGCGTGATCAGTTACGACTGGTTAAAAAATATACCAATAACCTCACCATTATCTATGATGGGGATAGTGCCGGGGTAAAAGCTGCTTTACGCGGACTTGATCTGGCACTGGAAGAGAGTCTGAATGTTCGGTTGGTTTTGATACCTGATAATGAAGATCCGGACAGCTATGTAAATAAAGTGGGGGTTCAGGCTTTTAATGAGTTTGTCGCTTCTTCTAAAAAAGATTTTATTCTGTTTCAGTTGGAAGTGATGCTGAAAGAAGCCGGAACGGATGTAACCAAAAAAAGTGGCATCGTTAACCAGATTGCTGAAACACTTAGTAAAATTAACAAGGCGGAAGATTTTACCCGCCAACAAGATTATATCCGGCAATGTGCTTCTTTATTGCGTATTGATGAATCAGGACTCACCAACCTGGTTAATAAATATAAGCGCGATAAGATCACAAAAGACGAAAAAAAATTATCTGCTGATGAAGCCAATTATTTGCAGCAACAGGCACAACAACCCGAAGATGTATTAGATGATAGTCAGTTTTTGATTAATCAGGATGAGATTTATGAAAGGAATATTTTAAAAGTATTGCTGGAATATGGATTACGTGCTTGGGATGAACATAAATCAATGGCTGATTATGTTTTTGATGAACTGGAACAATTTCATTTTGACAACCCTGATCTGAATACGCTGTATGAAGAATACCGATCCTGGTACCAGCGTGGATTAGAGCCTACCACCAAAACTTTTTTATATCACGAAAACGAGATTATCCGAAACCTGGTAGTCAATATCAGTGTATTCCATTTTGAATTAAGTCAGCGATGGGATGAAGTGATGGAATCTATGAATATTGTTAATCGGGATACCAGTCACCAGGATGTGCTGATGAGCGTAAATTATTTTAAGCTCCGCAAAATCAAAAAAATGTTTGATGAAAACCAGCGCGATATGGAGCATGCTTCATTCGAAGAACAGATGAAATTGATTGAAGTGCATAAGCACCTGAAGGAAATTGAAAGAGAACTGACAAAACAGTTGGGTACTGTAATCATTAAATAATCTTAGTCTTCGGAAAGCCCTACTCTCTTACCTCAAATCACAGTTCCAGCAGCATATCACTATAACTATGGTGCACCAGATCAGACTCTTCAATCGCAAATTTTTTCATGTAAAAACTACACTGCTCTTGTAGGTTCTCAATGGTCTTATCCGGAAAGTTCCTATTACCGGCTTCTATTTCTACAAATGAGCCCAGACCAGGTACTTCGTCAATATGAAACTTGACATTTTCGATAAAAAATATTTTACGGTATTTTTCAACCACTACTTTAATACCCAATGCTTTTGCAAGCAATTGTTCGGTAGCAGGACCATCCGACATCTGACTTAGAGAAAAATCGGATTGCTTTGGACCATCCTGGTTAGGTCGCTGGTAAAATATCAGGGTGTTTTCAATAGTCCCTTGTCGTAATTTAAGTCTGCCAATGGGTACCTGAAAGTATGTATCCTTCTGATGATCCAGGCCCACAAACCGTGCGTTTGCAGAAAGTAAAAATGCTTCCACTTTTTCCGGGTGGAAGCATTTTGCTTTAATTTCAATATTGATAAAGCTCATTATTTTTCGGATGGGTTCTTTTTGCCCGCCAGTAATTTTTCAAGGGCTGTTTCTAATCTTCTTTTACGGGTTTCTTCTTTTTTTGCGCCTTCTATCCAGCTAACATATTCTTTTTGATTAGAAAAGGAAAGTGAGCTAAAGAATTCCTGTGCTTCCTTGTGTTTGGTAAAAAGTTTACCTAATTCAATGGGAGCCACTACCAGTCTTTTCTCAAAATCAATCCCATTGATCTCCTGGCCTTTTACTTCTGAGAAAGCACGGGTACGGTTGGGAATTAGTTCGGTTTTTTTGAAACGCATCGCACTCCAAACATGATCCAAAACTACCTGTCTAACACATTCATAGCCATGCCCTGTCAGGAACTCCCAACTACAATCACGATTCAGATCGCTAACAATCTTACTGGTAGTTTTGGGATAAGCTACCCAGAGTTTGGTATCTTCATGTAAGGCAGGAAATACTTCCTTCAATACATTGTTTAACTGGTTTTGGCTAATGGCAAAAACGAGGGCAAAATCAACCTTCTTACTCTTCAGAAGCGGGGTGATATTTTTTGCATAGGTAATTTTTGCAAATTGTTTTTCGATGGAGGAAGGCAAACCTTGTATCAACAGGTTCTTCTCATCTTTCAACTGTAACTTTTCAAACAAACTTTGATTTGACATGCCTAAAGAAAAATTCAGGTGAGTAAATAGCAGTGGGCAAAGTTAAAAAAATGTTACCAGAGTTTTCAAAGAAATCAGTCCAATTTTAGTAAATCATACCCAAAAAACCCATAAAAGTCAATGTTTTGCGGCTTTTATGCAATTTTTTACTAATAGATGGACAAAAAATTGATTCAAAAAAAACTATGGAACCTTATGGAAGAAAAATTGAGATTAGAAAATATACAGAGAAATGACTACCAACAGAATAGATAAGTTACCGATAATTTACCAGTAATTATTTTTACCTGGATTTACGTTGTCTTTTCCTGTCGCGGTGCTTAAATATCGGAACCTTGCTTTCCGTTCCTTTGAGAATACGGCCAATATTTTTTTGATGGGTTAATACCACCATCAATGCCACCATCACGGCAAAAATCCGGTAAAGGGTTTCTTTTTCGTTGAAGATAAAGAGTATAAAAACCATAAAAGAAACACCGGCAAGAATAGAACTAAGGGAAACAAAACGGGTCAGGTATAATACTAGTAGAAATACACCAATACAACAAACGGCAACAATCGGCTGAATGGCTACCGCCATCCCCAATAAAGTAGCTACACCTTTTCCACCCTTAAACCCTGCCCATATCGGGAAAATATGCCCGATAACAGCTGCCAGTCCCAATCCGATCATCAGGTTAGTCCTTTGCAATTCATCTGTCAGGTAATACGGTAATAAAATATAAAGCGAAGTTGCCACTACCCCTTTGATGATATCTACTGCCATAACAATAGTGCCCCATTTAGAGCCCAGTATCCTGAAAGTATTGGTAGCACCTGCATTTCCGCTACCATAATCGCGGATATCAATTCCAAATATTGCTTTACTTATCCAGACAGCTGTAGGGATGGATCCGATACAATAAGCCAGAATAATGATCAACAATTCATTCATGGGGGGTGGTTGAAGTTTAGAACAAAGATAACGAAAAATGAAGTTAATGATAATTTAACAGATATACAAACTCCTTAAAAATACCAAATCGCTATCCATCCGTTCTTAGAAATTGTTTTTTTATGTTGAAAACCAATTAGTTGACATACATTGTGGATATCCGTTTCATCCTCAGCTAATAATCCACTCAGCAAAATTTGTCCGCCTTTTTCCAAACCATTCTTTAATATATCAATATTTTGAAGTATGACGTTTTTATTGATATTAGCTATAATTATATCAAATTTTGATTCAAGTTTCAATATATCAATTTTATCTATTGTAATATGCTTACATTGATTGATTTGTATATTTTCCGTAGCATTTTCAATACACCAATCATCATTATCTACAGCCAATATAGAATGAGCGCCTAATTTTTCGGCCAGGATTGCCAAGATACCGGTCCCAGTTCCGAAATCAAACACGGCTTTTCCGGTAAAATCAAGTTCCCGCATCAGTTGCATAACCATATAAGTGGTTGCATGGTGACCGGTTCCAAAACTCATTTTAGGAGTAATCACAATCTCATATGCCAGATTTTGAAAAGGCGGATGAAAAGAAGCCCTTACGCCAACAAAATCATCTACCTGAACCGGTTCAAAATTTGCTTCCCAAACTGCATTCCAGTTTTGCTTATTAATTGTTGATAATGTATACTTTAGGTTAGTATTATTCAATAATTTATTTAATATAATTTCGTCAAAATTTTCTTCTGTAATAAAAGCTTTTAACTGCCCTTCCATTT
The DNA here is from genome assembly GCA_903926855.1 of uncultured Bacteroidota bacterium. GTDB lineage: Bacteria > Bacteroidota > Bacteroidia > Chitinophagales > Chitinophagaceae > Sediminibacterium. Next base: position 25,358 of record CAIYKV010000101.1, read on the forward strand.
CCTCAAATCCTTCATAACCCAATTCAGAAAGTTCTGCTACCAGGATATCTGATTGCTCTTCATTGGCTATCTGTATGGTTATTTCACAATAATTACTCATTAGAAAAGATTGTATCTGTAAAAAAAGAATGACCCGTTAAACGGGCCATTCAGTAATCAGTATTATGATTCGGCGCCGGGTTCTCCCCCAGCTTCTTTAGATTTAAATTCAGGTTTTGGCATCAGGGCCTTGCGGCTTAGTTTGAATTTTCCTGTTTTCGGATCCAGTCCTACCAGTTTTACTTTAACAATATCTCCTTCTTTGAACAATCCATCCATACTTTCCAATCGCTTCCAACTGATCTCACTGATATGAAGTAATCCTTGTTTACCCGGCATGAACTCAACAAAAGCACCGAATTCCTTGATTCCTTTTACGGGTCCTTCGTAAACATCACCTACAGAAGGTACGGCAGTAATGCCTTTCACCCAGTTAACGGCTTTATCCAGACTTTCCTTGGATGCAGAGAAGATACTTACTTCACCTGTATTACCAACTTCTTCAATATTAATGGTTGCACCGGTTTCACGCTGTATTTCCTGTATTACTTTACCACCTGGTCCGATTACCGCACCTATAAATTCTTTTTCGATGATCAACTTGATCATCCTTGGTGCATGTGGTTTTACTTCAGGACGTGGTGCAGGCATACATTCGTACATGGCATCGAGGATATGTAAACGTCCTTTTCTAGCCTGTTCCAAAGCTTCCATCATCACTTCCATACTCAAACCATCCACTTTAATATCCATCTGTACACCGCAAATACCATCACGGGTTCCGGTTACTTTAAAGTCCATATCACCCAAATGATCTTCATCACCCAATATATCCGTCAGGATAGCATATTTACCATCTTCACGGGTAATCAGTCCCATTGCCACACCACTTACGTGCTTAGGAAAAGGCACACCTGCATCCATCAATGCCAGAGAACCGGCGCAAACAGTTGCCATGGAAGATGATCCATTGCTTTCCAGAATATCACTTACAATACGAACGGTGTAAGCATAGTCATTTCCGGGCATCATTTGTTTCAGGCTGCGCATGGCTAAGTTACCGTGACCTA
>CAIYKV010000102.1 GCA_903926855.1 uncultured Bacteroidota bacterium
CTCTCCATTTCTTTTCAAAATCAAAAGCTTTTTCAATTTCATTAATATCAATATCATAATTTTGATTCCCTTTATATTGGTAAACTATGGGTTGTAATATTCGCTTCCTAATTGATAAACCGTTTACATTTGCAGGCTGCCAACTGCCATTAGTAGCAAGAAGTGAATTAGTGATTACATTTTTAATTTCTAAAGGCAAGTTTTTAGAGAACTCAATTCCTTCGACATTTCCAGATTCTGAAATTTCAAAACTAATTATCACGAACCCATTTGATTTTGTAGAATCAAACAAATCCCAAATTTTTTTGTCAAACATTCGAAAAACAATAGGATAATGGCCTTTATAAAGAGGAATTAGCTGACTAAACTGACATAATCCTTTACTGCAAAAAAAATAAAAAATAATAGAAATAAATAGGAGTTTCTTACTCATATGATTCAATTTTATTGATGGCAGGTTAATTTATACAATCATACATCGAGCATCTCAGCTTTTCTCAACCTCCACCACAATAATCACATTATAATCAATCTCACAATTACTGGAATACAGCAGCTTGTATTTAACAGACTCAATCTCGTTCAATCTGTCCATCATATAATCATACCCCATATTGCCATGCACATGATAAGGGTTTCCAGGAATTCCGTTTGCCTTATTAAAGATTTCGTACTTAGGCTGATCAGGAAATACCAGTATCAGGGTGCCGTTATTTTTCAAGATGCGGATAAATTTTCTGAGCGCATCGGTCGTGTCTACAAAGTCTTCTATCAAATGACTGGTATACACATAATCATAGGTATTATCCGGAACTGGTATCTCATTATGAATCACATCGCAGGGAATATCAACCGCATCTCTTCCGGTTTTTGTATACGGTTGTTCAAAATCAATTCCATCACAGTTCTGTTTCACAATCTTATCGCCACCAAAACCAATATCACAACCTTTTCCTTTGCAATAAGCCAGTACCCGGCTTCTTACTTTAGCCGTTTCTGATTTGCTTTGAAATTGAATACCAAACCACCTGCTTAATGTGCCTTTTACTTTCCTGTCTATGATCCTTTCAAAATTCATACAATAAAAATGTTTTTGTTTAGTTTATAACTGTGTTCAATTAACGGGTTGATTGTAAAAATGCTATCGTGAAATACTATCTATCGTGTTTTTATTTACTCCATTCCTCTACTGTTACTACATTGGCCTGTCTTGGAAAAATTTTTGTGGTAAGTACCCGATGTACTTCGGGATCTCTGTCGGCACAGCCATCTTCCAATACCGTTAACACATAATCTTTATCAGCCGCTTCGCGTAAAGTGGATAATACCACCCCGCTGGTAGCAAAGCCCGAAAGCACCAGGTGCTGAATGCCCATCGACCTTACTACCAGTTCCAGATCACTGCCGGTAAAAGCACTGATTCTTTTTTTGGTAACAATGATATCTCCCTCCGCAGGTGCCAGATCAGGATGAATCTTTTCAAATTCAGCCGGATTTGTTTTGGCCCATAATTCTTTAATACCCGTAGAAAAACTTTTATTATTCATGCTGATATCCGGTGCACCGGGTCTGAAATTCAGTCTTACATACATAACCGGTATCCCTTTTCTTCTGGCAGCCTGTATGGCTTTGGCAATTGTGCCTATGATCATTTCACCATCCGGATATGTGTTGATGATGCCCATCTGCATATCCATTACCAGTAAAGCAGTACTTTTTTCCATATTGCTATTTATTTGACCGAAAACAACAGGTATGCTGCCCTGTTTAATCAAAAATAAGCCAATACAGCCTTTCAGAGGCGTTGTATCCTATTTATTGGGATATAACTGCTGAATCGGGTGGAAATGTCCTGATTTTGACTTAAACCAGATAGTCTGAGGTTGGGTTTACTTCGTATTTCCGTCGTACTTCCTTTTATATTCCTTCGGTTACAATCGAAGGTTCTTCTATATTTCTTCGGTTACAATCGAAGCGGCTTCGGTTGTAACCGAAGAAATATAGACGCAGATACGACGGAAATAAGACCCAAATACAAACAAATCCCCTTCAAAATGTCTAAAATCGGGGTGTCGATCCTGATGGCTTTGCCTGAAAAAGGAATGCCATTATTCCCGGGGCCTGATATACCTGCAGGTAGATAATAAATGCGAAAACCTGCATTTTATAAGCCGCTATTTACTTTACTTTGCAACTGCCATACATTTAATCAGCATCTATGAAACTGAAAGACATACAGGTACTTAATGAAAAAGAAACCCGCGGTGGTTTTGGGGAAGGTATTTATGAGATCGGTAAAGAGAACGAGAACGTAATCGTGCTTACGGCCGATTTAGCCGGCTCTATGAAAATCGCTCCTTTTATCAAAGATTTTCCGGATCGTTTTGTTCAGGTCGGTATTGCAGAAGCCAATATGATTGGGATTGCAGCCGGTATGACCATTGGCGGTAAAATTCCCTATACCACCACTTTTGCCAATTTCAGCACCGGCAGGGTATACGACCAGATTCGCCAGAGCGTGGCTTACAGTGGTAAAAATGTAAAGATCTGTGCCTCTCATGCCGGTTTAACACTGGGTGAAGATGGTGCTACCCACCAGATTCTGGAAGATATCGGGTTGATGAAAATGTTGCCGGGTATGACGGTGATTGTTCCCTGCGATTTTAACCAGACCAAAGCCGCTACCAAAGCCATCGCTTCTTATGAAGGACCGGTGTACCTGCGTTTTGGCCGACCCAAATGGCCCAATTTTACCAAAGAAGACGGAAGTGATTTTCAGATTGGTAAAGCACAACAACTTAGCGAAGGAACCGATGTAAGCATTTTCGCCTGCGGACATATGGTTTGGAAAGCCATTGAAGCCGGAAGAATATTGGAAGAAAAAGGCATCAGTGTAGAACTGATTAATATTCATACCATCAAACCATTGGATTCAGAAGCGATTCTTAACTCTATTCAAAAAACAAAATGTGCGGTTACCGTGGAGGAGCATAATGTAATTGGCGGATTGGGTGATGCGATTGCACAGGTGGCTGCTAAAAACTTTGCCATTCCGATTGAATACATTGGCACAAAAGATACTTTTGGAGAAAGTGGCAAACCGGCGGAACTGCTGGTAAAATATGGACTGGATACACCTTTCATTGTTGCCGCAGCAGAGAAGGTAATGGCCAGAAAATAATTATTTCCCCAATAAAAAGCCCCCTTGCGAATCGTAAGGGGGCTTTTTATTGGGGTTTTATTTGCATTGCCAATCATGCGTTCCTAAATAAACCTACCCGCAGGCAACAACTAATCATTTCACGGTATCTTTTAGAATACAACAGATCATTCCTTTGAAAAAACCAACCTGTCAAAAAGAAATGATAGCCAAACTGCGCAATCCATCCTGCTTTATTTTCGATCGCATAACCGGAATGGTGATTATTTTAGTTGTCGTCCTTAGCTCCTGTCAAAAGGGCTATCTGGGTCCCGTTAATTCATACGGTACCAATTTTAACCTCTTACAAAAAATGGTGATCAATTCTGATTCGGGTATTGCCACACATACTTTTCAGTATACGGCAAGTGGTCAGCTTACCACCCATAATATTCTCTTCAATGGCAAAAACCTATCCCGCGTAACCAATATTGTGGAGCAGTATTATCGGAATGGAACAGGAACGGCAGATAGTATCAAACTAACCTATTCCCTGAACGGAGTAAACAAAGCAAATAAAAAATTATTCTTTTCTTATACTTCAGGCAGTAAGATTGGATACAGTGTTATATGGGAAAATAGTAATGATCCTTCCGCCAATCGTGATAGTTCTGTTTATCTCTACAATGGCAATTTTTTAATTGAACGAACCGATTACCAGGCAATTGGTTCGGGCGATTATAGCAGCACTGCGTATAGCGATCTGATTTTTCAATACAGTGAAGTCAATATCAGTAATGCAATTTTCAAGAATACCGTATCAGGTAGCACCATCACTACGCTGGCAAGCTTCAACTACGATACCAGTAAAGCGGCCCTTCCGGTAAATGGGTTTCAATATGGATATGCATCAGTCGGTTTTGCTTACCAGGAATATGCCGCCACGCATAATCTGGTGAAAACACAATTTGGGGATGCTTCTGCTGAAGGAGCTGTGTATGTATATAAATACCTGCCGGTAGGTAAACCTTATTATGCAACGCTAACCACCACAAATTCAACAGGCGCTAAATCAGTGGCTACCATTAGTTTCTATTACGACTAATGCAACCATATTGAATTTATTTTCTTCGTGCACCAGTAAGTTTCTGAAGATATTAAGGAGCTAATCTTTGTATAGCCCATTGATTACCGGCTTCTATTTTATATTGAATCCTGTCGTGCATCCGACTGCTTCTTCCCTGCCAGAATTCAATAGTATGGGGCTTTACAATATACCCACCCCAATGTAGTGGTCTGGGTATGGCTTCCGGATCAGGAAATTTTTCTTCGAATACACGATAATTATTTTCAATCACTTCTCTTCCGCTGATCTGTTTACTTTGGGGTGATGCCCAGGCACCGATACGACTACCCGCGGGGCGGGATTGAAAATAAGCATCACTTTCTATAGCGGCTACTTTTTCGATGATACCATCAATACGCACCTGTCTCTCTAATTCTTTCCAGAAAAAAACCAGGGCAGCCTGTGGATTTTCCGCCAGTTCTTTTCCTTTCTGACTTTCATAATTGGTAAAAAACACAAAGCCATTTGCATCATATCCTTTTAACAACACAATTCTCGCAGAAGGCATGCCGGTTTTGGTGGCTGTTGCCAAAGTCATGGCATTTACTTCGTCTATATTACTCTTGATCGCTTCATCCCACCAACGGGTAAACTGGTCAATCGGATTCCCGGCAACATCAGATTCATCTAATGATCTGAGTTTATAATCTTTTCGGATATCTGCTATGGATACATTCATTCTCTTGCATTTACTAAGCAAAGGTATTGCTATGCATAGAATAAATAGTCAGATATCTGATTTTGGATTTCCAAAAAAAGAATCGCCGGTCAGCATGGTTGTAACCCAAATTGACCGGCGATTGTATTTTAGATGATTATCTTTTATTCGATAATCTCCAGTGTTTCCGCTTCGTGTTTACCTGAGATATATGTATACACCGCAGGAATTACAAATAAGGTAAGTATCAATGAGAACATAATACCACCTACTACCACAATACCCAATGGAATACGACTGGTAGATGCGGCTCCTAAACTCAATGCAATGGGTAATGCGCCAAGAGAAGTAGCGAGACTGGTCATTAAAATCGGGCGCAAACGCTGTGCTGCGGCTTCCACAACTGCTTCCATTTTATGCAGGCCATTTCCTCTTTTCTGGTTGGCGAATTCAACAATCAGGATCCCATTTTTGGTTACCAGACCAATCAACATGATCATACCAATTTCAGAGAAGATATTCAGCGTTTGATTGAATAAGTATAAACTTAGCAAGGCCCCGGCCAATGCCAATGGCACGGTAATCATAATCGTAAATGGATCGAGGAAGCTTTCAAATTGGGCAGCCAATACCAG
>CAIYKV010000103.1 GCA_903926855.1 uncultured Bacteroidota bacterium
ACCCATGGGCATATTATTCATCATTTTCATCATTTGCTTCATCTGCTCAAACTGCTTCATAAATGCATTTACTTCTGCGATATCCTTACCGCTTCCTTTGGCTATTCTCAGCTTTCTGCCCGGGTTTAATGAGTCTGGGTTAGCCCTTTCAAAAGGTGTCATAGAACTGATCATGGCTTCAATGCCTCTGAAAGAATTATCATTGATATCTACATCTTTAATGGCTTTCCCTACTCCCGGTATCATACCCATCAGGTCTTTCAGGTTACCCATTTTTTTGATCTGCTGCAACTGGTCCATGAAATCCTGAAAATCGAACTGGTTTTTCCGTATCTTTTTTTCCAGTTTCCTCGCTTCTGCTTCATCATATTGTGCCTGTGCTTTTTCTACCAGGGTCGTGATATCACCCATCCCCAATATCCTTTGTGCCATACGCTCCGGATAAAACACATCGAGGGTATCCATTTTCTCCCCACTACTAACAAATTTAATTGGCTTGTTTACCGTGTATTTGATCGATAATGCTGCCCCGCCACGTGTATCACCATCCAATTTTGTTAATACCACCCCTGTAAAATCAAGGCGGTCATTAAATGCTTTGGCTGTGTTTACCGCATCCTGTCCTGTCATTGAATCTACCACAAACAATATCTCAGCCGGATTCAATGCTTTCTTAATATTGGCTACTTCCGTCATCATGGCTTCATCAATTGCCAAACGACCCGCAGTATCTATGATGATTACATTCTTATTCTTAGCCTTCGCTTCCTTCACTGCATTCAGCGCAATAGATACCGCATCTTTATTTTCTCTTTCGCTGTAAATATCTACGCCAACTGTTTCTGCCAATACTGTTAACTGGTCTATGGCAGCCGGACGATAAATATCGGCAGCTACCAATAATACAGACTTACCCTTCCGGGTCTTCAGATAATTGGCCAGTTTACCGGTAAAGGTGGTTTTACCACTACCCTGTAAACCTGCAATCAATATAATGGCCGGATTACCCGAAATATTGAACTGGGCTTCCGTTCCCCCCATTAATTCCGTTAGTTCATCCTGAACAATTTTTATCATTAGTTGCCCAGGACTAATCGCATTAATTACTTTCTCACCAACGGCTTTGTCTTTTACCTTATCTGTAAATTCCTTGGCAATTTTAAAATTCACATCGGCATCTATGAGTGCGCGACGGATATCTTTTACCGTATTGGCAATATTCAGGTCATTGATCCTTGCTTCGCCTTTCAGGTTTTTAAAGGCGGCTTCGAGTTTCTCACTTAATGAGTTGAACATAATTCGCTGGTTTCAGTCATTCACAAATAAAAAGTGAATATAACAGAAGCTATATTCACTTTCCGGACTGCAAATATAAATGCTAGGTTGGAATGAACGGATATCTAATTGAAAACCTTATCCCAAATAGAACCTGAGTTGCTTACAACGGTTGGTACTGCGCAACTTGGTAATGGCTTTGTCCTTGATCTGCCTTACCCGCTCACGGGTAAGGTGAAAACGCTCGCCGATATCCTCGAGACTCAAAGGGTGGTCTACTCCTATTCCAAAAAAATAACAAACCACTTCCTTTTGCCTCTCAGTTAAAGTCCGCAGACTTCTTTCAATCTCCATCCGCAGAGATTCATGGTGTACCAGTTTTTCATCTGTTCTTTCTGCATTTGGGTTTTCCATCAGGTCCATCAAGGTACCATCTTCTGCATCAGATAATGGAGAATCCATACTTACATGACGGAAACCCGCACTCATAGTAGCGGTTATTTCTTCCACGCCAATATCCAGTATATCTGCCAGTTCCTGGGGAGTAGGCTCTCGTTCAAATTCCTGTTCCAGTTGTTGATAGGCTTTACTAATTCGGTTAGTCAGTCCTACTTTATTCAATGGTAACCGCACAATACGGCTTTGTTCTGCTAAGGACTGCAGAATACTCTGGCGAATCCACCAAACCGCATAGGAGATAAATTTAAACCCACGGGTTTCATCAAACCGAAGCGCCGCTTTGATCAAGCCCAGGTTACCTTCATTGATCAGATCAGGCAGGGTAAGTCCCTGGTTCTGGTACTGTTTGGCAACGGAAACTACAAAACGGAGGTTAGATTTAACCAGCCTGTCCAAAGCCAACTGATCGCCTTCACGAATACGGAGAGCCAGTCGGACTTCTTCTTCAGGACTGATCAGGTCAACTTTCCCAATTTCCTGCAGGTATTTCTCAAGACTTTGAGATTCACGATTGGTGATCGACTTCGTTATTTTGAGTTGGCGCATACTCATAATAAGCAGGTTTAATGTATATGTTAGTTTGGTAAATTAAACGCTGAATAACCTTACCGGCAGAAAAGCCGATCATCACGAAGTCGGTTGTAAAGCAATTTAAGAAATATTTAATATTTGGCAAAAAAAATAATTATCATAATAGACTGAAAAACAGCGATTTACAACATTTCAACTATTTTCTGAACAGATAAGTTGCCAGAAACCTTACCGGTTACCAAAAAAACATTTGGATGCGAAGGATTATTTAATATTATTGCAACCCTACGACCGACTGTAGATTAAAGAGATTGTAATGAGTAAGAAGCAACTATTTACTTTGGAATTCCCGGTAAGATGTTCACCTAGTATTTTATATGAGTTTTTAGCCACGCCTGCAGGATTGCAGGAATGGTTTGCTGATAAAGTAGATGAATGGGAGAATGTTTACAGTTTTTCATGGAATGGAGAAAAGCCCGATAAGGCTGAAATCATGGACAAAGAAGAAGACAAATTTGTACGGTATCATTGGCTGCATAGTGATAAGGGAGAGTATTTTGAATTCAAGATTGAGAAGACAGAAATTTCGAATCAAACGATTTTGGTAATCAAAGATTTTGCTGAAAAAAATGAAATCAAAGACCAGAGTCAGCTATGGCAATACCAGGTGAAAGATCTTTTTCACAGACTGGGCAGTGCCTGATCTTTATCAGAATAGCTAAGCATCATTAGTATTTTCCTGAAACTATCCTCCATTAATTGCGGTATGTTTTCCCATTCATGAATAGGGAAGTTTCTGGCTATTTTGATAAAGGGAACTTGTTCTAATAATTTCAGGTTTGCGGCTATGGGTTGAAAATTATTTTCCCGGAAATGATGTTCCCATGGATCATTGCCGATACCTATCCACCAATCTTCTGTGTCTGTGTTTATTTTCTGAAAGTATTGACGAATGCAGTTTCGGTATTTGGTACAATACTTTCCCGATAACTGAAGATGGATACTAAAATGATTACCCCACCAGAAAAAAGTTCTGATACCGAATGAATCCTCTGCCTGGTAATATCTGGGATAGTCAAGCATTACCCAGGGTAGATTTTCATACTGCTCTCCTTTGGCAATCTTGGCGGACCGAAACAAGATTTCATTTTTATCTTCTAATGAAATTTCATTGAAGTCCTCCCGATATCGCCCTGCCAGTTCCCCAAATAGCTCATATACTTTTTGAATAATACGATTCTTTGTTAAAATCCAATCGGTATTGGTTGCCAATTCGAGTTCCTTTGGTGAAAGTGTTACTTTTGCGGGGCTCATTAATCAGTATTAAGACAGCGCAAAGTGATAAAAAAACTTGATATCCTCATCATCCGTTCCTTTATCGGGCCATTTATAGCCGCGCTGGCCATTTCTATTTTCGTATTGACCATGCAGTTCTTCTGGTTATATATTGATGATGTGGTAGGAAAAGGGCTGGATGTAGTGACTATTTTTAAACTGGTGGGGCTGGTAATGGTTTTCTGGGTTCCTACTGCATTGCCACTGGCTTTGCTATTTTCTTCTATTATGACTTTTGGCAATCTGGGTGAATCTTTTGAACTCGTGGCTATTAAAGCTGCCGGTATTCCCTTATTGCGTTTTATGCGGCCTCTGACCATCATTGCTATTTTTATCAGTGGGTTGGCCTTTGTGTTTGCGAATAATGTAATTCCCGTTACACAAATGAAACTTTCTGCCCTTAAATATGATATCATCGTCTCTAAGCCGGCATTTGATATCAAGGAAGGTGTTTTCTATGATAAAATTGATGGGTATGTGATTAAACTAGGCAAGAAAGAAAAAAATGACAGCATCATACATGATATCGTCATTTTTGACAGGAATCGTGGTCTGGAAGACTTTCTGATGATTGCCAAAAGAGGGGTAATGAGAATTACCAAAGACAAACGGTTTCTGGAATTCATTTTAAAAGACGGCTGGCGTTATGAAGAATCCGGAGCCAGAAATACAACGAATACGCAGTTTACCCGAATGGGGTTTTCAGAATATAAAAAAGTATTTGACCTGAAAAGTTTTCAGATGAATAAAACCGGGGATAGTTCATTTTATGACCCGAAAATGCTGAGCGTACGACAACTCAATAGTACTATCGACTCATTGCATTTTACTGATACAACTTATTTGAAAAGAGCACAGAAAGATTATTCACTCTATTTCCGTTTTGCCAGATATGCAGATACTGGCTGGATATCTGTACCCAGTGCTTCTATTGCCAAAAAAGCGAAAAGTTTTGATTCGCTGATCCCCGATTCCATCCGGTTAATTGTGTCCAATTCAGCCTTGAATCAGCCTACCAGTGTTAAAGGAAGCGTTGCGCTATTAGCCAGCGATTATGCTGAGAAGCATAAATCCCTTGCATTGCATGAAATTGAATGGCATAGAAAGTTCACGCTTTCTGCCGCCTGTCTGGTATTGTTTCTGATTGGTGCTCCTTTGGGTTCTATTATACGAAAAGGTGGATTAGGTACCCCGCTGGTTTTTGCGATTATCTTTTTTGTGGTCTTTCACCTGTTTAACACATTTGGTGAAAAATTTGTACGGTCCGGGGAGGCAAGTCCGTTTACCGGAATGTGGTTCTCTACCTTTATATTGATACCGATTGGCATTTTCCTGATTTTTAAAGCCATGCGGGATTCACAATTATTTAATCAGGAATTCTATTACCGCTCTTTCCGCCAGTTGCGAAGTTTTTTGGTTACTTTTAGCATAAGGAAAAAGTCATCTTAAACTCAATTATATGTCTAACCATAATTCTGGTCGCCGCGCTTTTATCAAAACTACGGGAAGCGGTATTGCAGCGGGTATTGCTTTAACCACATTACCATCATGGGTTATTGGAGCTGCCGCAGGTAATAGTTTTACACAGCAGCCCTTGCCCTATGATTATAAGGCTTTGGAACCTGTGATTGATGCCATGACTATGGAGATACATTACAGTAAACATGCGGCTGCCTATGCCAAGAATCTGGCAGATGCGTGTGTGGCAGAAAAAGTTGATACCAATAGTGCTAAACTGGAAGAGGTACTAAGAAATATTTCTAAGTATTCTCCTAAAATGAGGAATAATGGTGGCGGGCATTATAACCATGAATTATTCTGGCAGTGTATGAAACCTGGATCAGTTACAAAACCGGAAGGAAAACTGGCTGCTGCCATAGATCAGGGTTTTGGTTCTTTTGATGCTTTTAAGACCCAATTTACAGATGCCGGTAAAAATCGCTTTGGTAGTGGATGGGCCTGGCTGGTGTTAAATGCCGACAGAAAACTGGTGATTGGTTCCACTGCAAACCAGGATAATCCTTTAATGGATATTAGTGATAGTAAGGGAACACCTTTACTGGGACTGGATGTTTGGGAGCATGCTTATTACCTCAAGTACCAGAATAAAAGACCGGACTATATCAATAATTGGTGGAATGTAGTGAACTGGGAGTTTGTTCAAAAAAGATTTGAATCAGCATAGACTGAACGAACGCATACAAAATTCAAAAGCCCTAATGTATCTCATTATCGGCTTTTGAATTTTTAGTTTAAAATCATAGGAATGAAAACAACAACAAAATGGGTAGAGGCCCTGGCATTTGATGCAATTGCAGATAGTGGTCATAGCGTTAGAATAGATACTTCCCTGGAAGGTGGCGGATTAAACAGTGGTATGAACCCAAAAAAGATGTTACTGGGAGCTTTGAATGGTTGTAGTGGCATGGATGTAGTGGATATACTTAAGAAAATGAAAGTTGATTTCTCCGATCTTGAAATCATTTCAGAAGCAGAACAAACGGAGGATCACCCAAAAGTATTTACGTTTATTAAAATGGTATACCGGATACATGCGAAACCGGAGAACCTGGATAAAGTAAAAAGAGCCGTTGCACTCTCGCAGGAAAAATATTGTGGTATTTCTGCAATGTTAGCCAAACATTGTCCCATCGAATATTCCATCGAACTTATTTAACAAAATCGTTTCTGATTCAGGGTAGCCAGTTTTATATCCAACACTTTAAATCACCAATCTTGCAATCTGCCCGCCAAAATTTTCGTGTTCAATTATGGATCAGCATGCTGAGTGTAGTGTTGTTTCTCACTAAGATAATAGCCTATCAGTTCACACATTCTCTGGCCATACTTACCGATGCATTAGAAAGTATCGTGAATGTAATAGCAGGCTTTGTTGGATTATTCAGTTTATATGTAGTAGCCAAACCTCGTGATCTGGATCATCCTTACGGACATGGCAAAGCAGAGTTTGTATCTGCTGCCGTTGAAGGTGGATTGATTGTTGCCGCAGGTATTATGATCATTTATGAAACGATCCTGAACCTGTTAGAACAGGATCCAATTCATCAATTAGATACCGGACTGATTTTGGTAGGCATCACAGCTGTGATCAATTATATTGCCGGTACTGCCTGTGCAAGAATCGGTAAAAAAAATGGCTCCCTTGCTCTTGAGGCCAGTGGAAAGCATTTACAGGTGGATACCTATTCAACCATAGGAATTATTGCAGGTTTGGTAATCATATTAATCACAAAACTCTACTGGCTGGATAAAGTGATTGCCTTAGGCATGAGCTTCTTTGTGATCTATAATGGTTATAAAATAATCAGAACATCATTGGCCGGCATCATGGATGAAGCGGATATAGAATTACTCAAACAATTCATCCAAACACTTAACGAAAACAGGAGAGAAAACTGGATTGACCTCCATAACCTGAGAGTGATAAAATATGGCAGTCTTTTACATATCGATTGCCATTTTACAGTGCCCTGGTACCTGAATGTAAATGAAGCACATCTGGAAATAGATAAGTTAGTAGATATTACCAAAGATCGTTTTGGCACTGCCATAGAATTCTTTGTACACACAGATGGATGTATGCCATTTAGTTGTTCTATTTGTACCAAAACTGCCTGCAATGTCAGGCAGGCTGCCTTTAAGCAAAGATTGGAATGGACTTTAGATAATGTTATCTCTAACAGAAAGCATCAGCTATAGTTAATTGACATGGGATAAGTCTTATATGCGGTGGTATGTATTTCCAATAAAATCAGTATTTGCTGATAGAGTATTTATTAATTTTACAAAGTACTTTTCAATCATATCTAAAAATATATATTATGCAGGTTTGGAAGGATTATGAATCGCAACATAAGGATCGCTTTCTGGAGGAACTACTTGAATTGCTAAGAATACCCAGCATTAGTGCGAGAACAGAACATAAAGAAGACATGATCATCTGCGCGGAAGCAGTAAAACAAAGATTGCTGGAAGCGGGCGCAGATTCGGTAACCATTTACCCTACCGAAGGTCATCCGGTTGTTTATGGAGAAAAGATCATTGATAAAAACAAACCTACTGTTCTGGTATATGGTCATTATGATGTTCAACCCGCAGACCCATTGGATCTTTGGAAAAGTGGCCCCTTCGAACCGGTAATCAAAGATGGCAAAATCTATGCACGTGGATCTTGTGATGATAAGGGGCAGTTTTATATGCATGTAAAAGCTCTGGAAACTATGACCCGTACCGGCACTTTACCGGGTAATATCAAATTTATTATTGAGGGAGAAGAAGAAGTAGGCAGTCCAAACCTGGCCAGTTTTGTGAAAGCCAATAAAGAACTACTGAAAGCAGATGTTATATTAATCAGCGATACTTCGATGTTAAGTATGGATACCCCGTCGATTGATATAGGTGTTCGCGGTTTAAGTTATATAGAACTGGAAGTAACCGGACCCAATCGCGATTTGCATAGTGGCGTTTATGGTGGTGCAGTGGCCAACCCAATCACCATGCTGGCTAAAATGATAGCCGCTTGTCATGATGAAAACAACCATATTACCATTCCAGGTTTTTATGATGATGTAGTTGAATCCACTCCTGAAGAAAGAGCCAAAATGGCGAAAGCTCCTTTTAGTGAGGAAGAATATAAAAAAGATCTTGGCATTAACCATCTATGGGGCGAAACAGGATATACAACCAATGAAAGAACCGGCATACGACCTACATTGGAAGTAAATGGCATCTGGGGCGGATATACAGGAGAAGGAGCCAAAACAGTTTTGCCGGCAAAAGCTTTTGCAAAAATTTCCTGCAGATTGGTTCCTAATCAGTCCTCTGTCAAGATCACCGAAAAAATTCTGGCCTATTTCAAAAAGATGGCACCGGAAGGTGTAACAGTAAAAGCGGAAGAACATCATGGCGGAGAACCGTATATGACGCCGATTGACTCAGATGCGTATCGTGCTGCAGCCAAAGCCATCGAAACCACATTTGGTAAAGAACCCATTCCTGTGCGTGGTGGTGGTAGTATTCCTATTTGTTCCTTATTCGAAAAAGAACTGGGACTAAAGATTGTATTCATGGGTTTTGGGCTGGATAGTGATAACCTGCATAGCCCGAATGAAAAATATGATGTATTCAATTTCTACAAAGGCATTGAGACCATCCCTTATTTTCATCAGTTCTTTGCAGCATCCTTTTCAAAATAAACAGTCTTTCATTTACTTGTAGTTTCGTTATTACCATGGCAGAGCAAAAAGAAAAACTTCGTATCGATAAATATCTCTGGGCCATACGTTTATTTAAAACCAGAAGTCAGGCTGGCGATGCCTGTGATAAAGGGAAAGTGAAATGGATGGGAAATTCTGTAAAAGCTTCCCGTATTGTAGCTATTGGTGATGAATATGAAGTGAAGAATGAAACAAGGAAATGGGTAATAAAAGTAACCGGGTTATTGTATAGTCGGGTGCAATATGCAGAAGCTGTTAAATTCTATCTTGATGCTACACCGGCAGAAGAACTCGACAGAATCAAATTTGAAGCTGCCACTTTTCAAACCGGCAAAAGAATGAGTAAAATTGGCCGGCCTACAAAAAAAGAAAGAAGAGATTTGGGTGATTTTATGGAAGAAAGCTAGGGAATATCGAACAGATGAACAGATGAACAAGGAATTTCGAAGGTTTACATGACTTATTCTGTTCGAAATTCTTTCTTTTTTTGGTCGATATTTTTCTGATTAATTTTAAAATAACCGGTTATGCATATTGACATCATTACTGTTTTACCGGAATTACTGGAAAGCCCTTTTAGCCATAGCATTATGAAGCGTGCACAGGAAAAGGGGTTGTTAACTGTTCAAACGCATAATCTGCGAAAATGGGCTATCAATAAACATATGCAGATTGATGATTACCCTTTTGGTGGAGGTGCAGGTATGGTTATGATGTGTGAACCCATTGCCAATGCGATTGATGAATTACAATCGGAAAGAAAATATGATGAAATAATTTATCTAACGCCTGACGGGAAAACGTTTAATCAGAAAGCAGCCAATCATTTGTCTCTTTATAATAACCTCCTCTTAATCTGTGGTCACTACAAAGGCATTGATGAGAGAATTCGTGAGCAGTATATAACTATGGAAATTTCTATTGGCGACTATGTATTGAGTGGAGGTGAATTAGCAGCTGCTATAGTAGTGGATGCGATAGGTCGTTTATTACCCGGCGTATTAAGTGATGAGACTTCTGCCCTCTTCGATTCATTTCAGGATAATTTATTGGCACCTCCGGTTTATACCCGACCGGCTGATTTCAGGGGGAAAAAAGTACCGGAGATTTTATTGCAAGGCGATCCAAAAAAAGTGGAAGAATGGCGGCATGAGCAATCGCTTATCAGAACCAGAACAAGAAGACCCGATTTACTGGACGAAGAATAATATTCATTTTCTGCTGAAAGAAATTCTTCCAAAAAAATTGCCACAGATCTGTTCATGACCTGTGGCAATTACCCAATAGTTCCCCACCAGATTATTTCATACTGATAACCGGCAGTTGTTTATCGTTGATCATTTTATTAAAGGCTTTCAGGTCTTTATCCAATATATTTTTCAACTTAGCTAATTGCGTATCGGCTTGTCCACCCAATTCTGCAAAAGTTTCTATAGCCTGTTTACTAGGTGGATTTTGTCCGCTTGCTGCTACCCCATATAACCCAGCCAGTTTATCATTGATTCTGATAGGAAAATTCAACACATCCTGTCCGCTTTTAGATTTTGTTTGATATAAGGCTTCTTCAACAGAAGTCATTTGTTTATTGATGCTATCCCCCATCTTTCTTATATCTTTTGTTCCCGCTGTATCCAGTTTAGCAGTAAAATCATTGATCTGCCCCCTGATGGAACGGATATTTTTTATCGCTTTCTGAACTTCACTGAATTTATCTCTTACCTGCAATAAAAATCCCACTTGTGCATCATACTCTGCTTCTGTCATTTTATAGCTGGGATCCGCTTTTATCACAAAAGGAATATCCACTGAATCTTTTCCATAACGAAATCTTGCCTTGTATTTACCCGGTGCTGCTTTTACAGAACCGATACCCCCATTCCACAGAATCAATCCATCTACCCTCTCTGCGGGTGGGTAATTCATATCCCAGGCAAATTGATTCAGTCCTGCTGCAAATTCCAGTTTATCACCTGGCTCTTTAGCATTCTTACTAAATGTTTTGATAATCTTATCCTGTTTATCAAAAACAGTAATAGACACTTTAGAGGAATCTGTAGCATTTTTTAAATAGTAATTAAACACGGCACCACCAACAGGGTTTTCTCCCATATTTTGTGCTCCGCCGCCCTGGCCTCTGAAACCTCTTCTACCACCCCCCTCGGTTCTGTACGAATCATTCACTGCAAAAACATGCAGGTTCTCGTCTAAAATTTTGCTTTCTTTTTGCTGTAATACACTCAGGTCATCAATCACCCAAAAACCACGACCCTGTGTGGCTACTATCAGATCATTTTCTTTAATGGTAAGATCTGTGATTGAAACCACGGGCAGATTTAGTTGAAATTTTTTCCAATTCTCGCCATCATCATAACTGATATACATACCATATTCTGTTCCTGCATATAACAATCCTTTTCTTTGTTTATCGGCCCGGATTGCTCTTGTAAAATGCATATTATCTATGCCATTGGTAATCCGTTTCCAGGTTTTGCCATAATCTTCTGTTTTAAAAATATACGGAGTAAAATCATCCAGTTTATATTTTGTACCTACAAAATAAGCAGTGCCTTTTTGGAAAGGACTGATATCTACACAATTCCACATCATCCATTTTCCAGCTTCTGGTGGCGTTACATTTTCCCAATTCTTACCGGCATCTTTGCTTACATATATCAATCCATCATCACTGCCTGTCCATAACAGGTCTTTTTCTAATGGCGATTCTGTCATCGTGAAAATCGTGCAGTAATATTCCACCGAAGTATTGTCTTTTGTGATAGGTCCACCACTGGAAGCCTGTTTTGATTTATCATTGGTGGTGAGGTCGGGACTGATCGTTTCCCAGCTTTGTCCTTCGTTCTCTGTTACAAACAAATGGTTACCTCCTGCATACAGTCGTTTGGGATTATGTGGCGAAAAGAAGAACGGGAAATTCCATTGAAACCGATATTTCAATACATCGGCACCGGCACCCATTGGATTGTCTGGCCAAACATTGATGGCGCGATTCTCTCCTGTTTTATGATCGAGTCTTGATAAATATCCGCCATAATTACCTCCATATACCACATCAGGGTTCAATGGATCAGCCTGTACATATCCACTTTCTGAACCAGCCGTAATATCCCAATCTCTATCCGAAATGCCGGCACCTGATGTGCGACTTTTAATACGAACCGTTGAATTGTCCTGTTGTGCACCTAATATGCGATAAGGAAAAGAATTGTCAGTAGAAACCCTATAGAATTGAGCAGTTGGCTGGTTATTTAATGAACTCCAGTTATTCGCTCCATCAAAACTGATCTGGGCACCACCATCATCGGCTACAATCATCCTGTTTCCATCTTCAGGATCTATCCAAAGGTCATGGTGATCACCATGTGGCGTATTCATACTCTGAAAAGTTTTCCCACCATCACGACTTCGCATGAATTCAACGTTCGGGCAATATACCAGGTTCTCGTTTTTAGGATCCACAAATACTTTGTTATAATACCAGGCACGCTGGCGAATATTATTATCACTACTGGTGAGTGTCCAGGTTTCTCCTCCATCAGTACTTGCAAACAATCCACCTCCTGCATTTTCAATCAGACTATAAATTTTATCTGTATTTGAGGGAGCAACTGCAACTGATACAATGCCCCAAACCCCTTTTGGCAGCCCTTTTTTATTGGAGAGATTTGTCCAGGTTTCTCCTCCATCCATACTTTTATATAAGCCACTTCCTTCTCCACCACTTTCCATACTATACGGTGTACGGATAACATGCCACATACCTGCATATAAAACGCTCGGGTTATTCGGCTCCATCACCAATTCAGAGCAACCGGTTTGGCTGTTTACATACAAAGTCTTTTTCCAGGTTTTTCCTCCATCAGTAGTTTTATACACTCCTCTTTCTTCATTAGGACCAAATAAATGTCCCATTACTGCAACCCAAACCGTATTCGGGTCTTTGGGATGAACAATGATCCGAATGATATGTCTGCCTTCTTTCAAGCCCAGGTTTTTCCATGATCTGCCACCATCCTCGCTACGCCAGAGACCACCTAAGCCTTCTGCCACATTACCACGCAAACTATTTTCGCCTTCTCCCACATATAAAACGGTTTCGTCACTGGGGGCAACTGCCACAGCGCCAATACTTCCACCAAAATATTTATCTGTAATATTTTTCCAGTTACTTCCACCATCACTGGTTTTCCATACGCCTCCTCCTGTGCCGCCAAAATAGAAGGTATTCTTATTTTTATAGCTTCCGGTTACTGCGGCACTTCTGCCGCCCCTGAAAGGACCGACCAGTCGATATTTTACTTTGGAATAAAAAATGGAATCCGTGTTGTCTTCTTTAGCGGGGATAACAACATCCGTTTTAGATTTGGATTTCTTTTGTGCAGTAACAACCGAAAACGGAAGGGAACAAAGCATTGCCATGCAAAGCAGTAGACATAATTTTCTCATATTCTTTTGAATTGGAGGAGTAAGATACTTTTCAAATGATTCATTTCAAAATGGAAATAGTGAATTCGGCTGAATATTGATTAATTTTCAATGGGTAATTCAATTTCATCTATTGGTTATATCGGCATCCCATTAAGAATCTACCCGTATTACCTGCTGAAAAAACCGGATTAAACGATAGAATATTATATTCGTTAAACAAATTGTCATATGCCATCTATTCTATTCACTATTGAGTCTGGAATTGCCAATATTATTTTTAATCGCCCAGATAAGCTAAATGCATTCAATCGGGAAATGGCATTATCCTTTCAGGAAAAGCTAGACATCTGCGCAAATAATACAGAAGTCCGTTGTGTTTTTATTACTGGTAACGGAAAAGGGTTTTGTGCGGGACAGGATCTGGCAGAAGTAGTAGATCCTAATGGCCCAGGTATGCAAAAAATACTAAGCGAACATTATAACCCAATCATTACCAGAATTCGAAATCTCCCTAAACCAGTGATTGCCGCTGTAAATGGCGTAGCTGCCGGTGCCGGAGCAAATATTGCTTTGGCTTGTGACATTGTGATAGCCAATCATTCAGCTTCTTTTATTCAGGCATTTTCAAAAATCGGATTGATACCAGATAGTGGCGGAACCTATACTTTACCCAGGTTGATTGGCTATCAAAGAGCTGCTTCCCTTATGATGATGGGTGATAAAGTAATGGCTGCTGAAGCTTTGCAAATGGGCATGTTATATAAAATTTTTTCGGATGAAATTTTTGAAACGGAAGCTAAAAAAATAGCGACTACCATATCGCAAATGCCTACCAAAACATTAGGGTATATTAAATATGCATTACAACAATCAGCAGGTAATACCCTGACTTCACAACTTGAACTGGAAGATGAATACCAACAGAAAGCCGCCGCCACTATGGATTTCAAGGAAGGGGTAGAAGCATTTCTTGCGAAACGTGCACCAATTTTCAAAGGAGAATAATGATGAACGAAAAAGATATACTAGCCAATAAAGTAGTCAGCAAAATGCTGGATACCGATTATTTCAGTCAGTGGATGGGTATCGAGGTATTAGAAATAAGAGAGGGTTATAGTCGCATACAAATGACAGTTCGCAAAGAGATGATGAATGGATTTGGAATTGCACATGGCGGAATTAGTTTTGCATTTGCTGATAGCGCTTTTGCATTTGCCTGTAATAGCGATGGGAAAATAACATTGGCACTGGATGTATCCATTTCATTTCCTAAACCAGCTAAGGAGGGAGATATATTGATAGCTGAGGCAAAGGAATTGAATAAAACCCGTCGTACCGGTTTGTACCTGATAGAAATAACCAATCAACAAAAAGAATTGATCGCAGTATTCAAAGGAACCTGTTACAAAACAGAAAAAAATCTTCCTGTATGATTTATGCATTCAAGGATTTTATTCCGGTGATACATAGTTCTGCTTTTGTACATCCGCAAGCGGCAGTAACTGGAAACGTGATCATTGGAAAAGATGTATACATAGGGCCGGGCGCTGCTATAAGAGGTGATTGGGGTGGTATTGTGATTGAAGACGGATCTAATGTGCAGGAAAACTGTACCATACATATGTTTCCCGGGGTTACTGTTTTATTGAAAGCCGGTTCACATATTGGTCACGGTGCCATCATTCATGGGGCTAGTATCGGAAAAAATTGCCTGGTAGGGATGAATAGTGTGATTATGGATAAGGCTGTACTGGGCGATGAGTGTATTATTGGTGCTTTGAGTTTTGTAAAAGCCGGGGAAATCATTGAACCCAGAACAATATGGGCAGGTAACCCAGCCAGAAAAATCAAAGAAGTGACGGATGAAATGATTGAATGGAAATCGGAAGGCACCCGACTTTACCAGGCTTTACCCAAAGAAATGAATGAATATTGGAGAGAAACCCTACCATTAAGAGACATTCCTGCAGATAGAGCAGGACAGGAATCAGTATATAAAACCTGGAAAGAACAATCAGCTCCTTCCGGCAAAGAACATTGACGTACCTTTGCCAACAATTCTCAAAACAATTACTATCTGATCATTTGCATAATTACCTGATACGTGTCTGAAAGAAACAACTTCATCGATTATATCCGCATTTTTGCCAGAAGTGGTCATGGTGGCGCCGGCGCCAAGCATTTTATGCGTAATAAGTTGACTGCTATGGGTGGACCCGATGGAGGGGATGGTGGCAGGGGCGGACATATCATTCTTCGTGGTAATAGCAATTTATGGACCTTATTACACTTACGATATTTTAAAAATGTACTGGCAGAGAATGGAGAGAATGGCAGTAAAAACAATTGCACCGGGCATGATGGAAAAGATATCATTATTGATGTACCATTAGGTACGGTTGCCAGGGATGAAGAATCGGGTAATAAAGAAGTGGAGATACTGGAAGATGGCCAGGAGATTGTTTGGTTAAAAGGGGGCAGGGGCGGATTAGGGAATAGCAATTTTGCAACGCCCACTAATCAGGTACCTGAGCATGCACAACCGGGTGAACCCGGAGTAGAAGGATGGAAGAATCTGGAGCTAAAAGTATTGGCGGACGTGGGTTTAGTGGGTTTTCCCAATGCCGGAAAATCAACATTGTTATCTGTGATCACTGCCGCAAAACCTAAAATTGCGAACTACGCTTTTACTACACTAATACCCCAACTGGGAATGGTTGAATACCGCGATCAGCAGTCATTTTGTATTGCGGATCTGCCAGGTATTATTGAAGGTGCTGCAGAAGGTAAAGGACTAGGGCATCGTTTTTTGAGACATATTGAAAGAAATTCTATCCTGCTTTTCCTGATCCCGGCAGATAGTGCTGATCATAGAAAAGAATTTGAAATACTCAGGAATGAACTGGAAGAGTATAACCCGGAAATGCTTCAGAAAGATTTTATTATTGCGATCAGTAAAAGTGATATGTTGGATGATGAATTAAAAGAAGCCATTACCAAAGAATTACCCCAGGGGATACCTCATTTATTTATTTCTTCGGTTACCAATACCGGCCTGATGGAGCTTAAAGACTTGCTCTGGCAGACACTAAACAAGCC
>CAIYKV010000104.1 GCA_903926855.1 uncultured Bacteroidota bacterium
CGACCAACAAACAATCACTTGACTATTCCATATCACCCCAACGCAAAAACATCTCCCAATAATGATGATAAGTAATCACATCATTATGTGCCTGCTTGCTATAAATAAATATTTTCTTCTGCTTTTGTAAAATAGATTCTGTGATCTCTTCTTCATTAATAGATATAAAGGGCATATGTAGCGAATCGGTCAGCTTCTGCATAATCCAATGACTATTTTCAAATGTACCTCCGTCTTTTGTGTAGATATTGATAAAGCGATGTTTGGGTACCGATAACCATTGCAGGTAAGCATCATTGCCACCATACATGGCATCGAAAAGGATTACTTCATTTACCGGACTAAAATTGATGATCTTACTGATTACACGATAGGCACCGCTATGTCCCGCCAGGCTGATATTATAATTGTCAATATTAAATACAGGTTGACGTTGTATGATTTTATTCTTTACCAAATAACTGATTACTTCTTTCATCAGGCTCTGAAACACAGCAGGTTGTTCCAGCTTACCGCCATAACTATCGGGTGCATTCTTTGGTCCTTCGGGAAAAATGAATACCGCATTTCGTTTAGATACATCGAACTGGTTAAGCAGGTCATATTGCTTACAGGCACTATCAATATTATTCCCCCACCCATGAAACCAAAATACATAATTGATCTTCTTTTTCGAAGAAAAATGTTTGGGCACATATATCAATATACTGCTATCACTATAACAGGTATTGGCATCGTAATGCTTTCCGTTATAATCATGCCCATGCATCCTTGCCGTATCGGGAAACATGGCATTAGACGAGCTAAAACGAATGATCTTACCGGATTGCGCTACCGCAGTCAGTGATACAAATAAGAGCAGAGATAGCAGAAGGGGAAATTTTTTTTTCATATAACAGAGATTAACTGGAAAAGTTAAGTAAAATAGTTTTTACACAGAGGAAAGACTCAGAGAGTTATTGTGATTTTTCCGGTTTCTTTATTTGCCAATGATTGCCACTTACATAAGAATTGTCCTTTACAATAAACCGATAAGGCAATAAAGCATCCTCTCCTGCATAATCCACACCAATTCTGGGGGTTGCAATTATTTTGCTCTTAGTCAGTGAGTAGCCATCATCTGCAATAAATAATGTTTTCCCATGTAACCTGATACCGTCATGAGATGTTTTAATTCCCATTGCTTTGGAAACATTACCAGGGCCTCTGGAAACCGATACATCAGACTCCGTTTTACCTGTCCGTTGCATCATTATGTCTTTTCCTAAAATCGGCTCAATACCCCGGATCAGAATAGCCTGCGGAATTTCTGCTTGGTTGGTTACTACATTAAACAAGTGGTGAATACCATAACAGAGATATACATAGGAAATGCCACCAGGGGCATACATGGTCTCAGTGCGACTGGTTCTTCTGCCACCCCAGGCATGGGAAGCTTTATCCATTACCCCATTATAGGCTTCTGTTTCTACAATACGGCCTGCCGTTAGCTGTCCATCGAAAAAGCTGACCAAAACCTTACCCAGCAAAGATTTTGCAATAACAGCCACCTTTTCCTGCAGATAAAAGTCCTGGGGCAATTTATGAGAATATAACTGCGTTATAGCTTTCATATGTGTAAACTTACTGAATGTGTTAACTTCGCCACACTAAACGATACAGGGTGCTGAAAGAAATGATCATAGCCATACAGGCGTATTTTGAAGCGCACAGGTTTATCAAAAAACATAAACTGTGGAAATGGATACTGATTCCGGGTATCATTTATGCTGTCCTGTTCATGGTAAGTATCTACTTTTTTAGTCATACGTCCAGTAATTTTATCGAATGGATCATTCTGCAAACCGGACTAAAAAACTGGCTCGACAGGCTAAACAATAGTTTTCTGGGGTTCCTGTTTACCATGGGTAGTTTATTATTATGGCTGATCCTGCTTTTATTCTATTTCTCCCTTTTCAAATATGTTTTCCTGATTGTGGGTTCCCCCCTTTTTGCCTATCTGAGCGAGAAAACAGAAGCCATTATGGAAGGAACCGATATCCGCTTTAGTTTTCCGCAATTACTGAAAGATATTCGAAGAGGTATCCATATTGCGGTAAGGAATAGCCTATGGCAAACAGTTTATGTACTATCCATTCTATTATTAAGCCTGATTCCCCTGGCGGGATGGTTGACACCCATCCTGGCACTATTGGTAGAATGTTACTATTATGGATTCTCCATGCTGGATTATAGTATGGGCAGACACCAGAAAACCATACCGGAAAGTATTTTCTTTATTGGCAACCATAAGGGATTGGCAGTAGGAAATGGGTTGGTATTTTATATGATGCATTTTTTACCCATTATTGGCTGGGTGCTGGCACCGGCTTATGCAGTAGTAGCTGCCACAGTAAGTATGTATCCCTTAAAACAAACACAGAAATAATTGTTTCACTCGTTTCAGGCTGGTATACTGCCGAAAACAAGAACAGACCATCGATATGAAACCCGGTAAATTGTACCTGATACCAACTGTTCTGTATGATGATGCTTTTGAAACCATCCCCCCTTATATCATAGCAGCCGTTCAGGATTGTCAGGTATTTTTTGTAGAGAATGAAAAAACTGCCCGCCGATTTTTAAAAAAATTATGGAAGGAAATGGTGATCGATGATTACCAATGGTTCGCGATTCATAAAGCAGAGCAGGAAGTGAAAAAACAGTTTTTACAATTACTCCATTCCGGAAAAAATATCGGTATTATCAGCGAAGCGGGTTGTCCGGGTATCGCCGACCCGGGTCAGATTCTGGTGGAAGCTGCACAACTGGCCAATATTCATGTGAAACCCTTTGTAGGGCCCAATTCTATTCTATTGGCACTAATGGCTTCGGGTATGAATGGGCAAAGTTTCCGATTCCATGGCTATTTGCCCATTGATTCACTGGAAAGAAAAAAGAAGATTAGAGAATTAGAAGCCGATTCATTCAAAAATCAATGTACCCAGATATTTATTGAAACTCCGTACCGTAATAACTCACTGATCCGCGATATCATGCAAACCTGCAAAGACCAAACACGGGTTTGTATTGCAGTGGATATTACCGCCGGCTCAGAAACCATTCGCACCAAATCGGTAAAAGAATGGAAAGAAAATGAAGAAGATATTCATAAACGGCTGGCCATATTTTTATTACAGGCAGCGAACTAATCTAAGAACAGCCAATCATTTTCTATTTAGGACTGATGGTAGCTGGCTTATCCACTCCTCTTATTTCATACACACTATCCACGATATAGGCCTGTGTTCCCCGCCAGGGCAGCACTCCTAAATATCTTTTATAATGCAGGTTTACTTCCCTGCCTGAATTGTTTTCCAGAATATTGGCAACGCTCTTACTGGTTACACTAAAATCAAATTCATTACTCTGTACATTGGCCCTGAATCCGCTTTGAATAATCTTGCCTTCATAGGTTTTAAATAACATCCCTTTCAAC
This sequence comes from uncultured Bacteroidota bacterium, assembly GCA_903926855.1. Classification (GTDB taxonomy): domain Bacteria; phylum Bacteroidota; class Bacteroidia; order Chitinophagales; family Chitinophagaceae; genus Sediminibacterium. The sequence continues at coordinate 3,479 of CAIYKV010000104.1, forward strand.
TGAAAAGTATTTAATGAACCGGCTTTTGTTCCTTCAGCAAAAACAAAATAAAAACGCCAGTACACAAATAATGACAGGGATACCATTAAAATAATCAGAAAGGACCAGAGTATTTTTTTCATTATAGACCATATTTATCAACCAGGTAAATCAATGCAGCCATATTTACGGCGCCGAGTAGCAGTTCTCTTTTGTTTACTTTTTCAAACACATCACTTCTTGCATGGTGCAGATCAAAATATCTTTGTGGGTCGGGACTTAATTCACTTACCGGAGTGCCGGATCTCGCTAAGGGGCTCACATCGGCTCCACCACCACCCTGACTGATTTCTTCAGTACCATAGGGTTTTAATAAGGGAAGCCAGCTTTGCATTTTTGCGAGTTGTTCTTTACTGGCAGCAACCGAAAATCCGCGTGGCGTAAAACCACCGGCATCACTTTCCAGTGCAAATATGTGTTTCTCACCTTTGGCTTTGGCTTCTTCGGCATATTTAGTGCCGCCTCTTAATCCATTCTCTTCATTGGCAAACAATACAAAACGCAAAGTATGTTTGGGTTTATAGCCAATGGCCTGTAATGCACGCATGATTTCAATAGTATGCACAATACCGGTTCCATCATCACTGGCACCTTCATTTACATCCCAACTATCCAGGTGCCCGCCAATGGTGATATACTGATCAGGAAATTCTGTTCCTTTCAATTCCCCAATCACATTATGTCCGATGGTATCCGGAAGAAAGTGACCGTTGGTGGTCATGGAAACAACAAAGCCCGATTTTTTACTAAGTGCCCACACCTCATCTGCATCCCTGGGTCCGAGTGCCACGGCAGGAATTTTTGGAAAAGAGTCCATATACGCCATAGCACCCGTATGCGGATCATTGGCTACCGATTCTGTGAGTGAACGGATCATAACACCCACCGCGCCATATTTGGCAGCGCGACTGGGTCCGGATCTCCGGTAAATACCTGCCTGTCCATAACTCATAAAGGGCATCACATTGGTAGGGTCGAAACCATAATTATAATAAACGATCTTACCCTTTACTTCATCTTTTCTTTTCTCCAGTTCTGCAAAGTCAGCTACAGTCAATACTTCGGCGGTAACGGTGCCATTACCTAAAGAATTACCGAGAGCCAGCACATCAAGTGCACGGCTGGCTTTCTTTTTATCAATCTGAATAATAATGGCTTTATCCTGACCACCCCTTACCCAATGTGGAACCATACATTCCTGTAAAAAAACATTATCGGCACCATTTTGCTCAAGAGCAGTTTTCCCCCATTGAATCGCTTTGGCAAACTGAGGTGAGCCGGCCAAACGACCACCTACCTGCTTGGTAAGTTGGTAAAGAAGATCATAGGCTTTGCCATTTCGTAAAATTTCATCAGAGATTTTTTTAATGTTAGC
>CAIYKV010000105.1 GCA_903926855.1 uncultured Bacteroidota bacterium
ACAAGGGTCATAATTTCGATAATTGTGGTTTTATGGTCAAAGTTATGCTAGTTCCGGCACCTAATTGGCTTTTTACATCAACGGTGGCCCCTATGAGTTTTGCTCGATTGATAATATTTTGTAACCCGATTCCAGGTCTTAATTTATTCAAAGCATTCGTATCAAAACCAACCCCATTATCTCGAATATAGAAAACAGTATGGTTAGGATCGCTGGTGATATCTACATGTATTTCCGTAGCAGAAGCGTGTTTAATGATATTATTCACAATTTCCTGGATCATACGGAACAGGATGATATCCATATTTGTGTCAAGTATATGAAAATCATCTGAAGTTTGGAAAGAAGTTTTGTAATGACCGGTTTTTTCCAGAGAAACCAATAATTGCCGGATGGATTCTACAATACCAATGTCATAAATACGGTTGTTTTGCAGATTATGGCTGATTTCCCTCAAATCCTTAATCGCCTTGCCCAGTAATTCATCTGTCTGAGTAAGCTTGGCCTCATCTGTATTGGTTTTATGAAAAGTGTTGAGGTTTAACCTGGCAAGGCTTAATATCTGGCCGATATTATCGTGAATTTCCTGACTGATATAGGTAAATGCCTGTTCCTGTATCTCCAGCTGGGTTTGCAAAAGGGTTTGGGCAAACCGGTTTTTCATCTCTTCCTTCTCTCGTTTATTCTTTCTTTGCCTGCGAAGAAAAACGAATACGATCAATAATACAAAGCTGCCGATTAATATAAAAAAAACGGAGGCGATTACGATAGTGATGAGGATATCTTCTTGTTGCTTGGGCATAGAATAAAGGCAATACAGAATGAACCGTATAAAATTACGTTTAAACTATGATTGATGATGCCGTAAATTTTGATCCCCTGCGCCTGAAGATCATTGCTTCTCAGGTATTCAAATAATGCGTTGATAATTACAGAACCCAGATAAAATATCAGTAAACCACTCGAAATCCAGAAAAAAGGTTGTTTAGATAGCTGTTGGTCTATATTTTCTGGTAAAACGGACTCGTAGAAATAGCAGCAGCAGAAGATGACTATAAAGAAAGAGCCTAGCAGGAAAGTATAGGTATTAAAAGTTTTATTAAACCCTTGCTTAAATAAAATATTCAGGATTACCAGTAATACAAAAATAGGGATGAACCATACTACGAGTTTTTTAAAAACCACTTTTTTGAGATGTAAATAGAAAAGAATAGAATAAAAGACAAATTCAATGGTTGTGAAAACATTATATATCCAATAATTACGAATAAATTTTGATATATACCAGGTACCTACACATTCAACGACTATCGTTAAAAATAGAAACGGAATAAAATATAGTAATAATTTATTCCGTTTCTTTCTATAAAGAATGATAGCCGTAAAAAAACTTAACACCTGAAAGTAAAAATAGATACCCAATTGCATATTATATTATGGCCAGATAGCTCCGTGATTGAGCGAGTTATAACTTGTATCACCCCCATCGTTACTATTCGTTTTAATAAAATTACCTTTTGATGGTAAGTTATTATTTACAGTAAAGAAAATGGTTGTTTTGCCAATTTCACTTTTGTCAGCGGTTGGATCTGTGTTATAATCGTATACACCAAAGTTAACATAAACCGAGTCTGATTTATATTTTGATTTCATCGAATTTAGAAAATTCGTAATGTCTTTGAGGCTAAAAGCAACATATTGCGTTGCATTAGGGCCGGCTACGTTGATGTAGACTGTACGTAACTCATTTGCATTAGCACCGGAGATTAAGCCGGGTATAGTAGCTGTAGAGGCAGTATTCATTATAGTACTCTCGTCACCTGCTGCTACACTAGCAGTATTTTTAGCCTGATCTTTCTGGCAGGCTATTAAGATGATTACGGTTACTGTAAGAAATGCTGCAAAACCTAAATAAGAATTTTTTTTCATAAGTCTGGGGATTTAAAAATCATGGTTAGTTACATTTATATCAATTGAACACAAGCAAGTTAAGTCAATGGTATTTTTTATTAGATGACAAACGATCTTCTTAAAAAGAATCATTTTTCTAAGTTAATGAAAGACAAATAGTTAGATCCAGTTATTTAATAAAAAATGGTGTTTTTACTGGAAGAATACCGTGAAAACACCGCATAGTTTTAGCTGTTTTAGGGGTGTTTATTTGGTTTGTAATCTGTATTGGGGAATTACTCTAACCGGGCAAGAAGCATAAGTAAGTAACAGGTTATTGAATATAAAAAAATACTATTTATTTCTAATGATGTTCAATTAACCTTATTGATATAACTCCGTATAGTTACCCGGTTTACCCACCAGATAACCATTAATAAAATAGCAGCAGTAAATAAAGTAAATATTGATGGATATGCATTTATGAAAATGCCCTGTGATTGTAACAAACCGTGTGTGTAAAATTGCAGTAATGAAATCACTATCACTGAAATACATATGATTAGCAGATTGATAGGGAAGAATTGGCGTATCAGAAATTTTTGTAGCTGGTATGGCGAAGCACCTAATATGATCAATAAACCGATTTCTTCTTTACTAGAAGCAATGGTTAGCTGTATAAACAATGTAAATACCAATAATGCAAATGCAAGCATTACTGCTCCTGATAGCCATGAGATACTTACTACAATATCCACTACTTGCCTATACCTGCTGAAGCGGGTTTTTTCTGCATCGGTAACCAGTTGCTTTGAATGTAAATATTTGGTCAGTTGCGGATTTCCCGGATCTTTTGTTTTAATAATCACACGGGATGGTTTTGTATGTTGATCTTTTCCAAATCTTGTATTACTCCAGCGCATAAATTCTTCGGGAACCAATAAAGAAGAAATCCTGTCGCTAAAACCAACCACTTTCCCCTGCAAACTGATCATTCCATTGTTTCCATAAATGTTTACTTTAAAAAGGATCATTTTTACCACCTGCTGAGTTAATTGAGGTAAATTTTGCGAAAAGGAAAACTGGAAATTGTAAAAATCAAGAAACATATTGGGAACAATCAATGGAATATAGGGCGAATTTTCTGTCCATTGCCAATCCTTACCAGCAACATCAATAAATGAATCCGGAACACTTTCAAAAGCGATATCCGTATAAAATGGGAACCGGTCACTATTACTTTGAATAGAAGCTTTGAAACGGCTTGGACTTAACAAGCCTATCGATTCTACAAAAGCCTGATTTTTGAGGTCATTGATATCGCTATCCGATAAAGCCGTGTTTCCCAGATTCTGATCGGTGAGCGATTTATTCACTACCAGGAAATTGGCAATACTATCCTGGTTCGATTTGCTAACCAGTAATTCATTATAATCTGCCTGTATCTGCACTGCTGCTAAAATCAAGAGCATGGCAACAGACAATCCGATTACCGCCAGCACAAATCTTTTACGACCTGATGCTGTTCTGATCAATTTTTTCAGTAGTACATTCAATCCCTCCATTCGAAAAATTATCCGTTTATAAATTCAGCTCTCTGCTATAGGAAAAATGAGTATCATGTTCCAAATCTGTAATAATCAATCCGGCCCCTCTTTTTTTGCATTCTCTGTCAATCAAGTTAGCCGCCCGTTGAATATTTTCATTATCCAGGTGACTAAATGGTTCATCCATTATTAACCAGCTAAAAGGTTGAATCAATGCACGAATGATAGCTATTCTTTGTTGTTCTCCATAGCTGCATAGTCCTGCTCTTTGCTCCAGAATATGGGTAACACCTAATTCAGCAGCCATGCTATCAATCATTTCCTTTGGATAATATGGATCCTGAAGTATTCTTTTCAATTCTATATTCTCTCTCGCTGTCAGATCGGGAAACAAACGAAGATCCTGGAAAACGATACTCAGTTTTTGCTGGCGAATTGTAGCAAGGTCAAAGTCTTTTAATTCTTTGATAAGATTTGAATCAAAGAGGATAGCTCCTTCATAATCATTGCGAAGCCGGTAAAGGATATGTATTAAAGTGGTCTTACCTGTTCCGCTTGGAGCTTTGATCTTAATAAATGCTGATTCCTCGAATTGGATAGTAGTGTTCCAAATATCTGAACTCCTTTGCAGGAATCTGTCTTTTAATGGGATGGGTAACAGATTTTGGAATGTGATTGTCATGCAGCCCGATTGATCATTTGATCAGGTAGCGATGGATAAAAACAGCTTGTTTAGTTAAGCTGTTTTTATCCATCTGCTAATGAAAAAATTAGTTTGTGCGTATAATTGCCGGCACTCCACCTGGAAATATTTTTTCGTCCATCTCCTTTTCTTTTCTTGCCTTTACGCGCATATCAACAGCAATATCAGTTAGTAAACTGGTTAAGGTAACCAGGCTATTCTGCTTTTCATTTTGCATCCTTATTTCGAAAGAAGCTTTCAGGCTTTTTCCTTCAAAATTATCGGATGTGGCTATGATATCTTTAAAAGTAGCTTTGGCGGTGGTAAGAGAATGGTTAAACGATCCGGAAGATTCTTTAATAAACCCATTGAGTGTAGTAGCAATATCTACATAAAAAACAGTTGATTTTCCTTTAAACCGGTCCAATGCATCTTTCGCAATGGTTGCGTTGCTACTGCCGGCTATATACTGTGTATATGTAAGAGAATCACTGGCTATAATCAGATTCTTATCATCGGCCACAATAAACAAACCCATAAATGAAACCAACCCGCCAGCCTTATAAGTATCTTTTTGTTTCACCAGGATGCCTTGCTGAACTGCTTTGTCCATGATTTTGGTAAAACTGGCTTTATCACCCACGGGGGCACTGATGATCATTTTTCCGAAAGGTTTACTTCTCATCTTATTCTTTTCATCCGTTTTCTGCAAGGGATCTGAATCAGTTCTGCCCAGATCAGAAATCACCACAGCGATATCGCCTTTTAAGGATTTATACAAATCCTGGCTCGTAAATCCAACCTTTTCTAAAGCATTATTTACCAATCCCTCTACTTCGAGTTGTTTCAGAATACCTCCAAATATTTCCGGGTTAAATGAAGCGAGTATAATGCCATTGATATTTTGGGATGGATAATGTTCTATCATCGACAGATTCACGGTTGGTCCTGCATATTTAGAAAGCACGCTCCCCAGTAATTCATTGGTATAAGCGGTTGATTTGGCAACAATTTTGCCATCATCAAAACTTAATGTAGCCGTTGAATAATTGTTTTTTAATAATTCTTCCAGTTTTGGAATCTGGAATGGAAACATATTTAAAGCTGCAATCGAAGAATTCCCACTGGTAAAAGTATAACCATCTGCTTTTTCTTTAAACATGCCCGTAAAAATTTCTACATCTGCCAGCGACTCGGTTAGCTTTTGCGTGAAATAATGATCCACTTCCTTCTTCATTTCTGCTTCTGTATTTGCTTCGGCATGTTGTTTAAATGTCATTGCCAGGGTATCATAAACAGGCTTCAGGTGATGATTATACAGGGTGGTAATTACCTGTTCATTGTTCCAAGCAATCATCGTTTGATCATTTGTGATGAGGTAGCTATAATCTTTCTCTTTTTTAACCTCTTTGCCCTTCAGGTAGTCCTGTTTTTTCAGGAAGGTTTCCAGTTTTGCGGCATCATCAAGACTGCCCATAACACTGATAGTGGTTGACTGACTATTATCCGGCTTTGTTTTTGTAAGTGCAAAAAGAAATACCTTTTCACTCCATTTTATTCCGGCATTTTCTTTTATATCATTAAAAAATGCTTTCTCTTTGGCATCAATAGAATCATTTTTGAAAACCCGCGTCAAGAGGGTATCCATATTGATTCCCCCTTTCTGCAATTTATCCTGCATCTGGTTGGGATCAACTACCACTACAAAGCCAACATCTTTGGGAATATATTTAGCTTCTTTTGGGGTATTGTTTTTGCAGGAAGATATAGTAGCTGCAATAACGATTAGCAGTAAAAATGAACGTAGGAACTGATTCATATAATAGATATTAAAATGATTGAATACGAAGTTAGCTTTTGCTTTCGACTTATCCTTTCTTATTGATTTTAGTGGATTATTGACTGATAAATGGCTTCCTGGATGTTTGAACGCACGTTTAACTGGCTTATTTTATTATTATCCCTAGTAGGCGTTACCCTGTTGGAAAGGAAAATATAGACCAGATGATACTTTGGATCTACCCAAACACAGGTGCCGGTAAAGCCAGTATGCCCAAAAGTTTCAGGTGAAACGCTGCGTGATGGGTAGGGGTCTTTTCGGGTAGTATTATTTTTTTCGGGCTTATCAAATCCGATCCCTCTTCTGCTCACATCTGATCCGTAGGCTGTAAACTTATCTATGGTTGATTTTTTTAGTATCCTCACACCATTTAATTCGCCGCCATTCAACAGCATCTGGTAAAGCTGTGCCAGATCATAGGCATTGCTGAATAAACCCGCATGGCCGGCTACTCCGCCAAACATGGCAGATCCTTCATCATGCACATCGCCACGTAACAGTTGCTGGCGAAAATGTTTTTCTAATTCAGTAGGAGCGATTTCGCTAACCGGCATTTTCTCACGTGGCAGGAATGTAGTCGTACTCATTTGCAAAGGATCATAGAAAGTTTCTTTTGCATATTCATTTAATGGTTTGCCGCTTACCGCTTCTACAATTTTGCCCAGGAAAATAAAATCATTGTCGCTATACACATATTTGCCCGGAGCTGTTAGTTTGCTTTGTAGAATACGTTTCAAAAGGGTATCCTCCCAATCATTTCGCAGGTAATACCCTTCCGCTACACGATACTGATGCTGATCATCTTTTTCATTGGTAAAATAACCAGACAAAGGTTTACCAGTTGTGGTATCCAGTACCTCGCGATAAAAAGGAATAAAAGGCACTAATCCCGCCTGGTGTAATAATATATCATTCAATTTTAGGGAAGCTTTATTACTGCCTTTTACCCAGGGAAGATAATCACCCAGTGTTTTGTTAATATCCACTTTCCCTTCTTCATATAGTTTCATGATCGAAACATTGGTAGCAGAGATTTTGGTAACAGAGGCAAGATCATAAACCATCTCTTTGGTAACCGGCTCTTTCTGATCAAAATTAGTATAGCCAAATGCTTTATGGTATACCAGTTTTCCATCTTTGGCTACCAAAACCACGCAGCCAGGTGTTGCACCTTTGGCAACGGCATCACTGGCAATGGCATCTATCTTTGCCAATGAATCAGCTGCCAAACCAACTGACTCAGGAGTACTGAGTGGAAAATAATTATGATACAAAATACCGTCACCAAATTTTAAGTTCTCTGCAACTGTTACGGGTAATTTTCCTTTAGCCTGTATCTTACCTTGTAAAAAAGCAACAGCTGCTTCCTGTGTAATATCATCGTCCTCATAGCAGGCAATCAGGTTGGGAGCATAATTGATGTTTTTAATAGCATACGGATTGCCAAAAATCAATGTAATAGTCTGAAACTGTTGCAATGCATTTAATAAATAAAGAGAGGGACTGCTTAATCCGAAATTATTAGCAGGCCTGCGACTATAATTATGCAGCCCAACAATAATCAGATCATATTTTTTTTGGTTGAGTGTATTCAGTAATTGTACTACAGAAGCGGTATCTGTTTTTTCCAGGGGAATCAGGTTTGTCTTATCATCCATTAATTGTTTTCCTATCTGTGGCTTACTGCCAAACAAGTAAACATCTGCCTGATTCTCGGTTCTTAATTTTGCAGCAATCGTATTTTCAGTTGGTGCACCAATGCTGATATAGGCAATTTTTTTTCCACTTTTAATAGGGAAGATATCCGGATTTTGTTTGTGTAAAAGAGTCAGCGCATTTTGACTTAATAAAGTCCTGATGCGCGTGGTTTGTTTATTCAAATCTTCTACAAGGCCTTCAGTCTGAATAGGCGTTATTTTATTCAGCCCCAGGTGATATTTTGCCAATAATACTTTTTTTACTTTGGCATTGATAATATCCCAGCTAAGTTTCCCTTCTTTAATGGCTTCTTTTATCTTGGCAATGCTACCGGGTATATCGCCGGGCAGACATAACATATCATTTCCGGCAATCAAGGAGAGTACAGAAGCATCTCCTTTTGGAAAATATTTGGTAACACCCTGCATTTCCAATGCATCCGTAAATGAAATGCCTTCAAATCCAAGGTCATTGCGCAGAACACCCGTTACATTCAGATAAGATAATGAACTGGGTAAATGCGTAGTGGTATCAATAGCAGGAATTGAAAGGTGTGCCGTCATAATACTTCCCACTCCGGCTTTTATCAACTCTCTGAAGGGGTATAATTCCAGATTATCCAATTCCACCCTGCTTTTAGTAATAACAGGAAGATCTTTGTGTGAGTCAACCGAAACATCACCATGACCAGGAAAATGCTTGGCTGTGGCCATCACACCTACATCCTGCATACCCCGCATATATTCAACTCCATATAAAGCTACTTTGTATTTGTCTTCTCCAAAACTTCTGTCATTGATCACCGGGTTCATTGGATTATTATTGACATCCACATCTGGGGCATAGTTTACCTGAATACCCATGCGTTTACATTGTTCCCCGACAGCTTTACCAAATTGATAGATCAGGGTCGCATCCGTTGTAGCACCCATCATTAACTGCCTGGGATAACTTATTACACTATCTAATCGCATGCCTAGTCCCCATTCTCCATCAATTGAGATCATGATAGGGGTTTTGGCAATGGATTGGTATAAATTGGTAAGCATTGCCTGCCTTACCGGCCCTCCCTGAAAAAAGCAGATGCCACCGACATTGTATTTTTTAATCTGTTCAATTACTTCCGCCACATGCTCGGGACCCTGGTTACTCAAGCCACGAATGATCATTAATTGCGCAATCCGCTCATCTTTACTCAGCTTCCGGAATTTCTTTTTTACCCATTTTAAAGCCGCTTTATCTTTTTCATAGAAATGTTGGGCCTGCACAGAAATGCCGGCATACATACTGAATAAAACACAAAGAATAGTGCAATAGAAGGTTCTTTTCATACGAATGATCTTGAGACAGCACAAGTTAGGAATAAAGAAGGAGTTATGGTTGGGTTCAGACTAGCTGGTTATGGGTTACTTGTTTCGGGTTTAGTGAAGCAGCGTATGGTATTCTTCAGACCTACACATATTGTTGTAGCCATTGCCGGGCTTCATTTTCATTGGTAAAACTTTTCATTGGGATGGGTGGTTTTTTGAATTTGAACAATAAACCCAGAATAAAACTCGCTAAGCCCGGTTTCGATACCATGGCCATAGCTATATAAACGGAAGCCAATTGTTCTGTGGCAAATTTTTGTGTTTCTCTACTGGGTACGGGAGAATTGCACAAATGGATAAGTAAGGGAACTCTTTTGTTATGGGTGATTTGTTTTACCAGGGCAATATTCGCCGTAATATTGGCAATCGTTCTTTTTGGGTTTTTGGAAAACGAAACCAGTATACCATTGTCTTCCATACAATAATCGGCTATTTCACCTTCAACAATATTTTTATTCGCTCCCAGTGTCATTAGTTACCGGTTATATTTTTAATTAACGGGCTTTTTTCTAAAGGCAGATAAATTCCAATTAATAAGTAAGTAGAAAATTAATGATTTATGGTATATCAATCTACTAAAATAAAAAACCGCGAATCAATCTGATTCACGGTTTTTCAAACATTATTTAATGATACGATCAGGCTTTGTTTTCTTCCTCTTCTTCTTCGGTCTCACTCAAAGTCGGGTCAATATTATTTTCTTTAATAATACTGTACCATTTTACCATTTTTTTCATATCGCTGCTATATACACGTGAAAAGTCCATATCAGGATATACTTTCTGAAAATAAGCTTTTACGGCAGCGGTATCTTTATCAGAAGGCAATGCCTCTTTACTTTTTCCCATGGCCTGAAACACTTCAGTCAGATTCACATTATCGCGGACAGTATACACTTCAATACTTTCCAGATGTGAAAAATTGTGAACCCTGCTGCTTACAAAGCGGGTGGTTTTATCATCCAGCGATTTTACAATTGCGCCATCTGTTTTGCTACCCACTAGTTCAAATAACCCGGGTAACCCGGTAACCGATATTAATTTACTATACTCCATAATACTTGCTTTAAGAGGTGCAAAGTAAAGGTAAAATGAATAAAGATGCCAGAAGAAGCTGTGCGTATCGATTTTTTAACGAAATTAAATTCCGCAAACCGGGGTATGGATAATAGTCACCTCAATTTTTTCAAATGGTTGATTGTAAAAACAGTAGATATGAGAAAGTATGCTAGTTTGTTGCTTATACTGGTCAGTGTGTATGCCGCAGCGCAAACTCCGGAAGAAAAACTGGCTGCAAAAGGTATTCAGTTACCTAAAGTGGCTGCTCCGGTAGCCAATTATGTAAATGTGGTAAGGGTAGATCATTTACTGTTTCTTTCAGGAAAAGGCCCGGTTTTACCAGATGGGAAATATGTTACCGGGAAACTGGGTAAGGATTTAAACATTGAACAGGGGTATGAAGCCGCCCGACTAACTGCTTTTGTACAAATTGCTGTGTTAAAAAATGAGCTGGGTGATCTTCGGAAAGTTAAGCGTATTGTAAAAGTTTTGGGTATGGTAAACAGTGACAGCAATTTTACTGACCAGCCAAAAGTGATTAATGGATTTTCAGACCTGATGGTAGAGATTTTTGGTGAAAAAGGCAAACATGCCAGATCTGCGGTAGGCGTAGCTTCTTTGCCTTTTAATACCGCCGTAGAAGTAGAATTGATTGTAGAGGTGGAATAACAAATTTCTACAGTTTCATTGTCAGGATAAAAGATTGCCATCACTCTTGCTCATTTAAAGCCTTATCCAGCCTGGATTTCAGGGTTTCATAATCTGTATAGCCTTTGGCAAGCATCGTAAACCGGGTATCTGAGTTTTGTAAAAAAACACAAGGGAATCCGGTTACCTGTAATTGTTTGCAAAGCTGAAATTCGTAATGAGCCTGCTCTTTATACTCTTCGCTTTTTAATTTCGTATAAAACACCTCTGGCTGAATACTGTATTTTTCAAGTAAGTGTCTATAGGCTTCATCATCTGTCAGGTCTCTGCCCTCATAATGTAAGGCAAATTGAAGATCGGAAGCAAATGCCACCTGCCTCTCAGGATAGTATTCTTTGAATATGCATAAGGCGATGGCAGGTTTTTCAGAGTTGGGATACCAATCACTAAGATCCGGGTGATTAATATGCCATAAATAATCTTCCCCAAACCGGATGCCGGTATATTCTTCAACCGTAGGGTAGGCTTTCTGAATAAATCCTGCAGTAGCACTGATATGTACAGGTTTATCGGGTAAAACCATCCCACCTGATAATACTTCGATGGTTACGGAAGGATAATTTTCGGCAATTTTCTGCATCACAGGACTAAATCCATAGCACCAGCCACAATAAGCATCATAACAATAAAAAAGGGTCGGAATCATTGGGTAAAAATAGGAAGTTTCTCTATCCTATTTTAACGTTTGTAATCTGACCTGACTGACTCAGTTATGGATTCTTTTGTACCTTTACCCCCGTTCTTTACAGGACCTATCACCTTAAACGTTCAACTTTAAACTATCGCATATGCCCGGGTTTGAATTATTTGGCGAAGAAGAAAGAAAAGAAGTAAATGATGTGCTGGAAACAGGCATCCTGATGCGGTATGGATTTGATGGTCCACGCAATGGGATCTGGAAAGCCAAAGAGTTGGAAACCGCTATTATGCAGGTATTTGGTTGTGAATATGCACAACTTACTTCCAGTGGTACATCTGCACTAACCACCGCGATGGCTGCATTGGGTATTGGTGCAGGGGATGAGGTAATTATGCCTGCATTTACATTTGTCGCCAGTTTTGAAGCAGTTTTAAGTGTTGGTGCTGTGCCGGTTCTTGTGGATATTGATGAAACACTTACGTTAAGTCCGGACGCGGTTCGTGCAGCCATTACATCCAAAACAAAATGCATAATGCCGGTACATATGTGCGGAAGCATGGCTGATCTCGATGCCTTGAAACAGATTTGTGCTGAACATAAATTGATCTTACTGGAAGATGCCTGCCAAAGCATCGGAGCAACTTACAAGGGTAAATCATTGGGCACTATTGGAGATGCGGGAACTTTTTCTTTTGATTTTGTAAAAACGATTACTTGTGCAGAAGGGGGTGTTGTAATGACCAATGATAAGCATGTGTATATTAAATCAGATGGGTATACTGATCATGGTCATGATCACCTCGGAGCTGATCGTGGTGCGGATTTGCATCCTTTTATTGGCTATAATTATCGCATAAGTGAATTACATGCAGCAGTAGGATTAGCCCAGATAAGAAAACTGGATACTTTTTTAGCTATACAAAAAAAGAATAACCTGGTATTGAGAGCTTATCTGGAACAGATACCAGAAATTTCGTTTCGCGTAATTCCGGAAGGTGGTGTGGACAGCTACAGCTTTATCAGTTGGTTTCTTTCCACAGAAGAACTGACTCGGGCTGTAGTAGCAGAAATGAAAACGCAGGGGATATTGGCGGGTAATTTTTATTGGTTCGTGAATAACTGGCATTATATCAGCAAATGGGATCACCTGAAGCAGGCGGGAACCTTACATGGTATCAGTAATGAACAAAAAGCCGCTCTGACGAAATTACAATCAACACAATTTTCTGCGAGCGATGCGATCATGAGCAGATGTATTTCTACATCGATAAGTCTTGTTTGGACTGATGAACAGATTCGCGAAAAAGGAGAGAAAATGGTGGCTGCAATTAAAAAAGTATTGCAAACACAAATGGCAGGTGTATAGCAGTAATTTTTGGAAAATAATAAGTCAAGCCGCACAAACTTATGCCCATATTTTTTATCCATCCAAAGGAACAGCAATCAAAAAGGGAAGTGTTTTTGAATTGGGCATTGATTATGATTGGGTTTGTTTTATTTTTTATGAGTTTCCTTATTAAATGGCAAATCCTTCCAATATTGGCAAATTCTTTAGTGGCAGGGAATTTTGTTTTTTTGGGACTGAACCGATTGTTGACAAATAAAAATGATTGTTTTCTTCAAATTAATGAGACTGGACTTGAATGGCGCTTGGCAGAATATTTGGATAGCAAAAATAGCTCGATAAAAATATCAATCCCCTGGGACGAAATACAATGGATAAAGAAGGAAGGACCGGATGTGGGAATTACGATCTATGAGGAAAATTCTTTTAGTAATCATATCCCATTAAATTTTTTTTCAACACAAGAAAAGGATACTATTCTCAATACCGTGAAAGAAATATCCCTGTCCAGAAAAATAAGACTTGTTAATTTTTAACAGGTCTTGTATTGGAGGGTTGTCTAAATCCTGTACCTTTTCCTTCCAGGTTATTTACATAATCCAGACCGCCTAAGCGTATTCTAATGGGGAGTTTTGTTATTTTTTCTACCTGCAATTCCTTTTTGCAAAAAAATCCCAAGTGATTGCTATAATAATCATAAGGGAGAAGGCGTACAGGTATATTACGCATACTGTCTAACCGCTTCTGTTTATCGCCTATAAAAGGTTGATTCTTTTCAGCGTGAGCGGTAAAAGAAGCCATTAGCAATAAATTTACAAACAAACAAATACTTTTCACCCTTGCGTTACTTTGATTTGTATGTAAATTTACAGTGTTTAACCAAACCAGCATTCAAACCTTCAGTGTTTTACACTGGCAGTCTGATTAAAGTATGTCGCTCAGTCAATCATTACAGCAGAAGTTATTACAAAAACTGTCGCCTCAGCAGATTCAGTTAATGAAACTGTTGCAGGTACCTACTGCTAATCTGGAAGAAAGGATCAAAGAAGAATTAGAGGAAAATCCTGCGTTGGAAATGGATGAAGAAGCCCATGAAGATGAATACGCAGAAGACATACAGGATGAGTTTGATAATGCAAATGATGATGACGCGGATTTAGATGGGAGTGCAGAAGAGTATGAAAACCTGGATATCAGTGAATATGTAGTAGATGATGATGGGGAGATAGCGGATTATCGGATGAAAGATGATAATTATCCTGAAATGGATGATCAGAAAGTGATTCCTATGAAGGTGGAGAGCAGTTTTCATGAAATGCTGCTCGATCAGTTAGGTATGCTGGAACTGGATGAAAGAAACTTTAAAATAGCCGAGCAGATAGTAGGCAGCCTGGATGATGATGGCTACCTGCGAAGAGAGCTCTCTTCCATAGCAGATGATCTTGCTTTTCGCCAGAGCCTGGTGGTGGAAGAAAAAGAAATCGAAGACCTTGTTTTGCAAATACAACAATTTGACCCACCCGGCATTTGTGCAAGAAATCTGCAGGAATGTCTTTTATTACAGCTAAAAAGAAAATTGAGTGAGGGGATAGGAGTTGCTTTAGCAGTTCAGATACTAAGTAAGTATTTCGAAGAATTTACCAAAAAGCATTACGAGAAAATTCAACGGAGTCTGAATCTGACAGATGATCAAATCAAAGATGTCATAAACCAGATTATTAAGCTCAACCCGAAACCTGGGGGTAATATTGGTGAGATCAATAAAGCGGAAAGCTATATTGTACCTGATTTTTTTGTGCTAAATAATAATGGCAAGCTGGAATTAACCCTGAATTCTAAAAATGCTCCGGATTTGCGTATAAGTGAAGGGTACCGGGATATGCTGAAAGATTATGATAAAGGAAGTAAAAAAGATAAAAGGCAGAAAGAAGCAGTATTGTTTATTAAACAAAAGATCGATTCTGCCAAGTGGTTTATTGATATGATCAAACAAAGACAGGAAACATTGGTTAATACCATGAGTGCCATCATGCGTCACCAGCAGGAGTTTTTTCTTACAGGTGATGAAACCACTATGCGACCTATGATTCTGAAAGATATTGCAGAATTAACGGGACTGGATATTTCTACGGTTAGTCGTGTTGCGAACAGCAAATTTGTTCAGACGGAATTTGGAACTTACCGGTTAAAATTCTTTTTCAGCGAATCACTAAGTACAGATAGTGGGGAAGAGGTAAGTACCAGAGAAGTGAAAAAAATATTAAGTGATATGATTGGTGCTGAAGATAAGAAAAGGCCACTCAGCGATGAAGTATTGACAGATATGTTACAGGAAAAAGGATATAATATTGCACGCAGAACAGTGGCAAAATACAGGGAGCAATTAAATGTACCGGTTGCGAGATTGAGGAAAGAGTTGTAAGGGGTAATGGTCATTAGTCATTTTGGGGAATCGAAGGTGTATACCTAGAGATCAATTATGTAACCATTCAGCCAGGTAACAGTCTGACCCTTTTTTGATAAAACTATCAGCAAGAAAATAATCTAAGCCAAATGCCCGAACCACAAGTCAGTACCATTCAAAAAAACTCTTTACTCCTTCGCATACCTGCCCAGATTATATCCTATGTGTTTCACCCATTATTTCTGCCAACCTATCTATTTATTTTTCTGATCAGGTGGGTACCTTTTGATTTTCCGAGTATTACTGATTGGATTTTGAAAATGAGGGTATTTAGTGTTTTCTGGTTTACTGCTTTTTTCCCGGCTTTTGCCGTTTTCCTTTTATGGAGACTAAAATTTAGTGAGAATATTTATTTGCGTACCCAAAAAGAAAGAATCGTTCCCTATATAATTATCATGTTTTTTTATTGGTGGATGTATTATTTGAGCAGAAATTTTACTGACCAGCCTGCTGTTCTGAAATTCTTTTATATGGGCATCATGCTGGCTTCTGTTTTTGGGCTGATACTGAATAATTATTATAAGATTAGTATGCATGCTATGGGAATGGGGGGAATAGTAGCTGCCGTTATTTTGTTTTCATTTTATTACCGGATACCTATGGGCATTCAGATTAGCGCTGTACTATTTATTGCCGGAACCGTTTGCACGAGCCGTTTTCTGGTAAGTGATCATACCAATAAAGAAATATATGCGGGTTTATTTGTGGGTATTCTCAGTCAACTGATTACCTATATTTTTGTGATGTGACCAGCGAATGACAATGGTTAATTATTTTGCTTCATCGTCTTCTTCAAATTCATTTAGATAGATTTTTACCAGCAGAATAAAGAGAGATATTAATATCGGCCCAAATATCAATCCGATAAAACCGAAAAGATTAATACCCACAATTACCCCAAAAGTAGTAACCAGTGGATGGGTATTTCCGAATCTTTTTTGAATAGATATTCTGAAAACACTGTCCAGTACATTCATAATAGCCCCACCATATAATAATATCAGGATTCCCTTGGTTGTATGCCCCTCTGCAAAAAATAAGATAGCCAGAGAAATATAAGCCAGCGCAGACCCGATCATGGGTACCATTGCCGTAATGCAGGTAACTACAAACCAGAAAGGAATATCATCCACCCCCAAAAAATAGTATCCAATAGCGCCAATAATTCCCTGCAATATGGCTGTGACCGGAATGCCCAGCGCGTTGGAAAAAACCAGTGTGTTAATTTCTTTACCTACTAAACGAATATTTTCATTGCGTAATGGTACATGCGTATATAGCCAGTCTTCCATTTCCTTGCTGTTTACCAACAGAAAGTATAAAATAAAATACAGAATTAGCACAATGATTACAGAGTTAAAAGTGGCTCCCAGTAATTTAGGTAATACTTCTGCAACTGCCATTCCCAGGCTTTCAATATTCTTATCGCTAATAAGTGTTACATGATAATCTTTCTCTATCCGTTCGATAAAGATTTTTAGGCCTGTCATCACTTCATTCGAGTGCTGGACCGCGAAGCCTATCTTGGCGTAGAGAATATTGACAAACAAACTTACAGGTAATAAAACCACCACAAAAGAGGCCAGCATTAATAAACAAGCGGCCAAACCCTTATTCCATTTTTTCTTGTAAACGAGATAAGTCATGGGGCGCAGCATGAGTATATAAAAAGTAACTGCCCCTAATAATGCGGGTAAGAAAGAGGATAACTGTAGAAAGAGGAAAATTCCCAGGAAAACCAGGATTGCATAAAAACTAAGTTGCCGAATTTTTCCGTGATTAACTTGTTGCATAAACATTTCTTAGACAATGAAAATACAACTATTCCCGGATCTGTGTTTTATTAACTAATTAAATAGATTACATAAGCATACATCATTAGAAAAATTTGCATCATAATTATGTTAATTCACCGGTTCTAAGCAATAAAATATTAAAATCGGATACACCGAACCCTGTCCAAAGTGGAATTCCTTATTTTCAGAAAACCCCTATATGAAGCTGTGAGTTCAAGACCTCCACGCCAATTGGTAGCAGTATTTAATTTTGAAACATTGACATCATAACTTACTCCGATACTCATATGATTGAAATCCATTTTCACAGCAGGAATAATGGCATCTCCCCATCTTAGAAAACTGCCGGCATAAAATATTACGGGCTCTTCATCTTCGTATTGACGCACTTCCATGCCAAATAATGCACCTCCTAATATCTGTCTGCTACCATTTTGTGTGATATAATCTGCAAAGCTGATAAAATGTCCTCTTTCTCCCAGCATCCCACTCAAGCCAAAATTCAGAGAGAATTTTGGAGATAAAAAATCTGCAGAAGTGGTTGTTAAGGAATGGATAACTGGTTTGGCAAAATGGGCTAATCCGGCAGCCATATAAAACCTGTTTTGATTTCCTAATTGTGTACTAAAGCAAAGCCCTGTAGATACATCCCAATAGGAATAACCGGTATTGGTCAGGATTTGTGAACTGGCGTTTGAAGCGCTATACGACCCGTTCACAAATTGATCCCCAAATTTCAATTGAGTTGGATCGAACTGGCTGAAAACAGGGCCGCCCATAAATGCCAGTGATAGATACGTATCTTTTTCATCATCTAGTGATTTATGAAAATTAATGACAGGTAGAATCTGTGTTCTTTTGAGGCGGATATCTCCTGCAGCATCCATACTCATCTCAGAACCGATGGTGAGAACATCATTGTGTTGGCCGATAGGTATTTTATGTTCAATGCCAAGTGCTGTTGTTCTGAATGGAACTGTAATACTCGCCCATTGATCGCGGTAAGCCATAGAAACACGCAGGTCGCCGGTAAAAACACCGGCCAGAGCAGGGTTGCGCAATAGGGGCTGTTCATAAAACTGAGAAAAAGTAAAATCCTGTGCATGACACAGGGTAAACAGCCCGATTGTTACGATGAAGAGTAGCGCTTTTTTCATGATGGTACTTTTAAGATTTATTTTATGATTGCCACATTCCCTTTAAATACAAATGAGTTTCCTTTATCACAAACTGCCTCACACAAGTAAACAAATACATCAGTGTTAGATAATTTGCCTCTTACCCTTCCATCCCATCCGGCAGATTTATCACCAGTCTGGAAATTTGTTTTTTCAAACACCAATTCCCCCCATCTGCTGAATATTTTCATACTTTTTATTAGTTTGATACCCCGACCCTGAACAATTAGTACATCATTGACACCATCACCATCTGGTGTAAATGCATTTGGCACAAATAATTCTGAACCGGAACAAAATGTTTTTATATTGATAGTATCTGTAGTTATACAACCGAATTGATTGGTTGCCTTACAGGTAATAGGCTCATCTAAAACTACTTTAGCTTCAGGCGAAGCACAATTCATACAACTAAACTCCGCCACCCCGCCCCATTGCCAGGCTACGATATCTGAAGGAAGAACACCCGTATTCAATTGAATAGTAGCTCCTGACGGAATTGTAGTATCCTTGCCAATATGTATAGGAGTTGGCTCTCCAACTACTATTTTAATAGATGCTGTATCAGCAAAACATTGAAGGGCGTCTTTACCAATTACATGATAAACTGTTGTACTGGCGGGTGATGCATAAGTGGAGGAACTATTGTATCTACTAAGACCAGGTGCAGGTAGCCATTCATACGTAGCAGCTCCTGAAACATTTATTAATTTATTGCTACCGATGCAGATTGAATCAGCAGGTTTCAAGGTTAATTTAAAGGGTTCTATCACATGAACACTTGTAGATATCGTATTACTGCATCCATATTGGTTATACCCGATAACAGTGTATTGAGTACTCTTTAATGGTAGAATAGAAACACTAGTACAATTGCTGCAGATCATGCTATCATTTTGATCTTTCCAGATATAACTCATAGCACCTGTAGCAGACAATTCTAGCGCATTACCTTTACAAACATAGTTATTGGCAGGAAGCGAAATGGTAGGTAATGAATGGATACTCAATTGTTTGTAGGCAGAGTCATAGCAACTATTCACCGTTGATACAACCAGCTGTAAACTATATTGACCAGCTGAATAATATTGAATACTGATAACCGAATCAGTTGCCGTAGTTCCATTGCCTAAATTCCAATACGTTTTTGAAATGGAGTCTTGAGAATTCACAATCGATTTAATCTCCATTAATTTATAGGCGCAGGCATCGTTGATGGCATTGATATTTGCCTGTGGATATTGATAGATTTGAACATTGAACTTTGCACTTAGCGTAGCACTGCATCCAATGCTATTTTCAACTGTAAGTCCCGCTTCATAATTTCCCGCTTGCGTATACACCTGTTGAACTGATTTTTGGTTCATCAATCCGGCAGCCGTTGGTTGTAAACTTGTATTTACCATCCAGTTCCTTTTTGTGATTGGGAAAAATGAGGAACTGGTATCAGTAAATGTGTAATTGGTTTTTGAACATTCATTCAATGCGGCGACAGTAAAGCCTGTTTTTATTGAATCTATTTGAATCGTATCTTTTGCAGGAACGGATATGGCACAATGGTTAGCACTCAGCAGCGTAAGCTTAGGTAAATAAACACCAGGAGTAGTGTAGGTATGGTTGATTTTTTGTACCGGGCTGGTTAATATGGTTCCATCCCCAAAATTCCAACGGATAGAATCAGTAAGTGTGGTAACTGGTGTAAAAGCAATCGTTGTGTTAGATCCGCAAAAATTTCCTCCTTTGTATTGAAGGGCTATTGAGGGTGCATTTATATGAACTATGGCTGTATCCAGATAACTACAACCACCTGGTTGTATTGCCAGCATGGTTACTGTATAATCTCCATTTGTAGAAAAAATATGTGATATGGTATCGCCAGCACCAACACTGCCATCTCCCCAGTTCCATTTTGTTTGGGAACTGGCAGTATCCATATTGGTAAATGAAACCGTAAATGGCAGGCATCTTCCTATAGTATCTGATATTGATACATGACCAGGTTTTTGTGATACAATTGAAATAGTTTTTTGTATCGAATCCGAACAGGTAATATCAGGATGGGTACTCCATACTTTTAATTGCGTACTATAATTTCCTGGCAAACTAAACGAATGCGTAAGTGTAGAAGCACTTGATATAGATCCGTCACCCAGATTCCACTGGAAAGAAAGAGTGCTGTCTGAAAGATTCTGAAGTTGTATAGGTATTCCAATACAATTATTATTAACCAGAGAATTGAATACTGATTTAACGGAAGGATAGATTTTTAATTTTCTATTGATGACCGAATCGCTGCAAACGCCGTTTATCGTATTAGCGATTAAATAACTACCTGACTGTTGATATGTGTGTGAAATATCGCCAGGTGTATTGGTGGTTTGTATAGATGAGCCATCGCCAAAATCCCATTTGTATTGGGTGGAAGTATTCGTTTGGTTATGCAGAACCAGGGTAAACGGAGTTCCACAGGCGGCCGTGTCTGCCAGTGTAAGATCTGTTTTCAGCTGATTGGGTAATGCGGTAATAGGGAAGGTTGCTGAATCCGTTCCACAACCATTAGTTGCCAGTATTCTTGCTAAGAAAACTGTTTGGTTCCCTGTATGATATATATGTAAATAGGAGCCCGTAGAACCTGTGATACTATCTACCCCATCTCCATAATTGATCTGATACTGAGCCTGACTGCTGGCCGATTGATTAGTAAAGATTACTTTCATTGGAGAACAACTATTCAGAATTTTTCCCGTAAAAGCGGGTTTTATTTTGGTGGTAACGATAATCTGTTTTTGAATAGTAAGGGTATCGCAATACTGGAATGCTTTCAGCGAAATAGTATAAGTAGTGTCTCTTCTGTTTATTGATGAAGGAAAGCTTATAGAGCCAGGCTGAACCAGATTAGATGACTGATTGTTTCCTAAATTCCACTGATACTGAAAGCCAGCTAATTGAGGAGTTGCATTAGTGATGGTAACAGAAAGCGGGCCGCAACCTGCTGTATCACTCAGGGTAAAAGAAGGCTGAGGCGAATCAAATAATTTTACAATGGTTATTGTACTATCAACACCACAATTAAACAGGCTGGTTGCTTTTAGTTTAATGATGGCAGAATCTTTTGATAATAGTATACCTGGGAAGCGATTACCAGACCCTGTATATTTTTCATTCGTATACCAATCATAACTCATCTCGCTAAGCACCAGCGGGTTGATAATACTGCTATCAACCGTAAATGGGCTACAACCCTGCAACCGGGAGGTTATCACGCTTGCTTTAGCAAGAGGATGTACAAAAGCAGTTACACTGAAGATTGATCCGATACAACCATTTGATACCGGGGTTACCATATAAGTAACTGTTTGGCTGACAGAAGTTGTATTTATTAGGTTACCATTGATAACAGAATTATTTAGAGCACTGCTTGTACCGGTTACGCCGTTGCTTGGGGTAGGGCTGTTCCAACTAAATAGAGTTCCTGCTGGCAAAATCCCATTGACTCCGTTTACTGGAGTGATTGCAAATACTGAACCACTGCAGCTTGCTAAACTTAAAGGGGAAATAGAGGGAGCAGGGTTTATTGTGACTGTTACCGTAAAGGTGTTACTTATGCAATTCCCGTAAACCGCAGATACCAGATAAGTGGCTGTCTGAGGAATATTTGTTGTGTTAATAAGACTACCATTAATCGATTTTGCATTGGTAGCCCCCATCCCTCCGCTGATACCTTCTTTTACAGAGGGTGCAGACCAGGAATAATTTGTATTGTTCGGTATAATACCATCAACTCCATTAGCCGGACTAATCGTAAATATTGTACCACTGCAAATAGTAGTAGAGAGAGAAGTGATGGCAGGAACCGGGTTATTATAAACAGTTGTGGTAAATGGCGAGCCAAAACAAGATCCTGAAACAGGAGTGATGATATAAGCTACAGACTGAATAGTACTCGTACTATTCACTAAGGAATCAAAGATGAATGTAGCATTTGAAACACCGCTTCCACTGGATACTCCATTTGTAATGGAAGGAGCAGACCAGCTATATAGTGTTTGGTCAGGTATATTTCCATTGATGCTGTTAACCGGAGCAATGGAGAATGCTGCCCCATTGCAAATCACAGCGCTCATTGGAGAGATTGAGGCCACAGGGTTAACGGTTACGGTTAGTGTAAATGAGGATCCATTGCAGGAACCTGAAATGGGTGTTATACTGAATGTGGCTGTTTGAGATTGATTGGTTGGATTGGTAAACAAGCCAGTGATGATTGTGGAATTAACTCCACTCAGCCCACCTGATAAACCTCCAGTTACGGAAGGGGCGCCCCAACTATATAAAGTCCCATAAGGAACACCATTATTTGAGCCATTAGATGGACTCAGGCTGAATGCTACTTCACTGCAAATAGTATTACTCATAGCATTGATCGCAGCTATTGGGTTTACACTGACAGTTAATGTGAAAACTGTTCCTGTACAATTACCTGAAACAGGAGTTATCATGTATGTGGCAGTTTGGGCAGTTGTGTTAGAATTGATCAGAGAGCCAGAGATGATAGCTGAATTAGTGGCGCTATCTCCATTAGTTAAAGTGCCAGATACAGCAGGAACAGCCCATCTGTATAGAGTACCTGCCGGAATAACACCCTGTATTCCGTTTACCGGATTAATAGTAAAGGAGCTGCCATTGCAGACAACAGCAGTCAAGCTAGTAATAGAAGCAGATGGATTGATATTTACTGTTACGGAAAATGTATTACCAATGCAATTGCCGGAGATAGGGGATATGGTATAAATAGCAGTTTGAAGACTATTTGATTGATTGAATAAAGTGCCACTGATGAGTGTAGACATAGTTGAACTGCTAAACCCAGTTACACTAGCTGTTACGGATGGGGAAGACCATAAGTAATTGGTTCCTGCTGGAATAACCCCATGAATTCCTTCAAGTGGTGTAATTGCGAAATCAGTACCCGTACAGATGGTAGCAGTTAATTCGGTAATAGAAGCCACTGGGTTAATGGAAACAATAAGTGTAAAAGGAGAAGCTGTACAATTTCCGTAAACAGGTGTTACAGAATAGGTAGCTGTTTGAACAGTATTTGAATTATTAACCAGTGTTCCTGTAATAGTAGCAGCGGAGTTTCCGGATAATCCCCCATTCAGATAACTGGTAAGGGATGGAGCAGGCCATGTATATAAAGTTCCCGGAATTACGATCCCATTCATGCTATTTGCAGGGTTCACACTGAATGGTGTATTACTGCAAGTAGTGGCTGTTATGGCACTTATCGTATTTACCGGGTTAATTGCTAAGGTTATCGTGAATGATGCACCAATACAATTTCCGGATAGTGGACTAATAGAATAAGTTGCTAGTCCAAGCTGGTTGCTTGTATTCAGTAAAGTGCCGGTAATACTATTGCCTGCTCCACTATTGCCACTTGTAAAACCAGTACCTGTTGGAGTTAACCAGGTATAGCTTGTTCCGGTAGGTATAGTCCCGTTTATACTATTGGTGGGTGTGATGGAAAAACTGGCACCGCTGCAAATAGTGCCAGATATAGCAGAAATCGTTGCTACAGGGTTTACGGTAATGATTAGTGTGAATGGGATACCTGCACAATACGTACCGCCAGGTAATTGAGAATACGGGGTAATTGTATAGGTTACAACAGCATTCGTATTTGCAGAAGTATTCACTAGTGTGTCATGTATATTTCCAGTTCCGCTTGCCGTGTTTCCCGTTACAGAACCCGCGTTAATGGAGGATACCCAGGAGAATGTACTTCCGGGTAAGGAAGAAATGGGTAAATATAGTAAGGCCTGATTGGAACAAATGGTTTGAGTTGTATCGGTACCTGTGTTATTTGGAAGTATTCTGATGATGATTGAATCGATAGCTGGTGATGCGGGGCAAGATCCTGTTGTATTTATATTTCCTGATCCGGTTAAATACAAAGTGATGTTATTTTTTGCTTTATCATTTGCGCTGAATGAATAATTTGTGGTAAGCAAATTAGGGTTAGAAAATGTTCCGGTTCCATTGGTAGACCATGCGTAAGTGTTGGTAACAGCAGAAATTTTTGCAGATAAATTGATAACAGTTGCTTGATTACAAAAGGTGATATCATGAATCCCCTGAATAGTATCGGATGGGATGATATTTTTATAGATAAGCTGTGTATCTGAACAGGTAATGCCATTGGTAGTATATTGAATAGCTACTGAATAAGCGTAACCATCTGAAAGTTGTACATACGGAAATTGTGCATTTGCAGAACTTCCGGTTTCATAAGCAAAGCTTCCACCATTTGATTGAATACTCCATAGGTAGGTATCAGACAAAAGAGCAGCACTGTATACTGGTGTAAAAGGATTCTGATCAAAATGAATGGATCCGTTATTACAGGCAATCACATCGTTTTGTAACCGAACACTTGCGGTTGTGAGTATTTTAGTAACTCCTTGTGTGCATCCATTAGAGGTTACTGAATAACTGATCAGTGCAGATCCAGCGCTAAGCATGGTAACCAAACCTGCATTTGTAATAGCAGCTACTGCGGTATTATTACTGGTCCAGATTCCCCCAGGTGTTATATCAGTAAGCGTTAGAACGCTTCCTATACAAGCTCCGTTGCCACCATTGATCGCGGCAACAACAGGTGTTGAATTAATCGATACTGTGGTAGTTGAAGTTGCAGTACATCCTTTCGCATCGGTAAGTGTGAGTGAGTAGGTGCCCGTAGCGGCAGTAGTTACAGATGGAACAGAGGGTGCGGAAATAGAAGATGAGAAACCATTTGGCCCGCTCCATGTATATGAGTAAGGGGTAGTGCCACCAAGTGCTGTAGCACTTAATGGCAGATTATTGCCAGAACAAATCGGGCTATTACTGCTGATATTGACAGTGGGAACTGTGTTTACCCTCAATGAAATGGCATTGGAAGCAGTAATGCAGGTATTACTTGATAAGCTGGACACATCTGGCCCAACCAGAACCCTGTAATAAGCCCCATCGGTTGCACTGACATTTGATAAGGAAAAATTATTGGCTGAGGGTCCGGGTGTACCGATATTGTTCCATGTAACCCCATTATCTATACTTTTCTGCCATTGGTAAGCAGGGCTGGTAAACGGACTGTTAATAAGGGATGTGGAGATGGTGGTACTAGATCCGGAACAAATACTAGAAGAAGTATTCAATGAAATGGTTGCCTGTGGTGTACAAGCAGTAAAAAGAATATCATCCAAAGCAAGATCATTGCCACAGGCATTAGCTCCACCCCAAAAATCAACCATTTCCAGTACAAGAGAAGTTGTTCCGGCAGGTAACGTAAATTGAAAGCCATATTGTTGCCAATTTGCCGGGCCGTTATTTGGGGATAATGGAAGATTACCAGTGTTATAAGTTGCAAGCAGAACACCTGAAGTATTTTTGATATTGAATATAACGTTTGCATACACAAGGCCACCACCACAAACTCCAATAGTATTGGGGGTATTTGCATTAGCGAGCCAGGCTGAAAAATTAAAAGTGGATCCAGAACAAAGGCCGGTAACGGTTTCTTTAAAAAAAAGTGATTTCCCGCCTCCCGCATTTACCAAAAACATATTTCCATTGGTATTCCCTGTATGATCACCACCTTTTGTCCATTCGGCTTTACCTGCATTTTGAAAAAGCGGGGTTAATACATAATTGCCATCAGTTCCAACATTTCCAAAATTATAATTGGTAGTACCAGCTGGTGCAGTAGAGGTAGAAGAACTGGTTGCGCCCTGCCCAAAATCCTGCTTAAAAACAGGCGCCAGCGCGTTGTTGGGACAGAGTTGTGGTAATACACGAAAGCAGAACCACAACATACAGATCCCTGTTAACAGGATGTGTTTGTAGGCTTTCATAGGAATAGGATACCCTAATTTACGAAGGAAATAGTCCTTGAGTTTCCTCTGAAAACAATCTCAGTTAAAATACATTTTAGGTGGGTTTAATCACCCTTTTTTAGCATTGATATTTTATCGCTTTCTTTGTAGTAGTTTATCTATCAATTCGTCGCTATGTGGTATAAAACAGGAAGGTTCATTCTACAACAAAGAATTATTTTATTGGTAATACTGATTGCAGCAACCTTTTTTATGGGTTGGAAAGCATCAAAAATTCAGTTGAGCTATGATTTTACAAGGGCTTTGCCAACCGATAATCCCAAATACCGCGATTACCAGCTTTTTCTGAAAAAGTTCGGGGCAGACGGTAATACGCTTGTTGTTGGGATATCTTCAGAGCAGTTCTATACTCCTGCTTTTTTTAATGCGGTGGGCAGTCTTCACCAGCAAATCAAAAGAATACCCGGAGTAACAGAAGTACTCAGTATTCCTGAAGTCATTAATCTCAAAAATGATACAGTTCATCACCAGTTGAGTCCGGTTAAAATTTTCCATTATCCGGTTAGCAGTCAGGCTTCACTGGACAGTGCAAAAAGAGAATTTGAAAATCTCCCATTTTATAAAGGCCTTTTGTATAATCCGGAATTACATAGTTACCTGATGGCGATAACCGTTAATAAGGATACCATTAACAGCAAAAGCAGAACCAGGCTGATCGCGGATATCAACAAAGAAATCAGTGAATTTGAAAAAGAAACCCGTACTACCGTTTTTACCAGTGGTCTGCCTTTTATCAGAACCACCATGGGTAACCGGATTAAGGACGAAATGAACTGGTTCTTATTGGGCTCTTTGGTATTTTCTGTGATTACCCTATTTGCTTTTTTCCGTTCAATCAGCGCTACCCTGATGAGTTTGTTGGTTGTGGGTATGGGCGTAATCTGGAGTTTGGGTACCATTGTTTTATTGGGATATAAAATCACGCTGTTAACTGCCTTAATCCCGCCATTGGTAGTGGTTATCGGGATACCGAACTGTATTTATTTTTTGAATAAATACCATACCACCTATCGAGAAGTAAATAACAAGGAAGAAGCATTGGTTACTATGGTAGGCAGAATGGGCATTGTAACTCTTTTTTGTAATATAGCTGCTGCCATTGGGTTTGCTGTGTTTGCCCTAACACGGAGCGACTTGTTAAAAGAGTTCGGCCAGGTTGCAGGGATCAATATCATGGCTTTGTTTTTTATCTCATTAATTTTTATTCCTTCTATTCTTAGTTATTTGCCTCCACCCAGGCCAAAACATATGCGTTACCTGGATAATCGATTCCTTGAACAGGTATTGCTAAAAGTAGAAAAATGGGCATTTCACCATGCTAAGTGGGTATATAGCATCACGCTGGTGATTACCGTTTTCGCGATTTTAGGAATTTTCCGCTTAAAAAGTGATGGATTTATTGTTGATGATCTTCCGCAAAGCGATAAAATCTTTACAGACCTGAAATGGTTCGAAAAAAATTTTGGTGGCGTAATGCCTTTGGAAATTATGGTAGATACAAAAAAGAAAAAAGGGTTATTCAGGATTAAACCTATTGAAAAAATTGAATCACTATCTGCCTATATCGCATCAAACCCTGCTACTGCCCGACCATTATCTTTTGTGGAAGGATTAAAATTTGCCAAACAAGCTTATTTTGATGGCGACAGCCTTAGTTATGCCATACCCTATGAATCGGATATGGCATTTATGGCCCCTTACCTGCAAACGAAAAACGACAGTACGGCAAAAACCGGAAAAGGGTTTACCAATCTGCTAAACAGTTTTATGGATAGTAACAAACAGGTTGCGAGAATCAGTGTAAATATGAAGGATATCGGCAGTGCACGTTTGCCAGTTTTACTAAAAGAATTCGAGGCCAAAGCCAATGAATTGTTTGATACAGCCAGTTATCAGGTAACCTTTACAGGAAGTAGTATCAGTTTCCTGGAAGGATCGGGTTTTATTATCAAAGGACTCAAAGAAAGTATCCTATGGGCTTTTTTGCTGATCACTTTGTGTATGTTTTACTTGTTTCGGTCATTTAGGATATTAGTATGTTCATTGATTCCTAATCTGGTGCCCTTACTGGTAACTGCGGGTGTTATGGGCTGGGTAGGTATTTCTCTGAAACCCTCAACTGTGATTGTATTTAGTGTGGCATTGGGTATTGCGATTGATGTTACGATCCGTTTTCTAATTAATTATAAGCAGGAACTGCCATTGCGAAAGAATCATGTTGCAGAAACCTTGATTCAGACTATTCGCCATACGGGCATCAGTATTATTTATACTTCACTGGTGCTGATTGCCGGATTTGTTATCTTTTGTTTCAGCGATTTCGGCGGTATCAAAGCATTGGGATGGCTTACTTCTCTCACCCTGGTTGTGGGTACAGTCACCAATCTGGTATTACTACCGGTTTTAATTCTGGGAACTTCAAAGAAACCGATCTAGAATAAATCCGGGGTCAGTAAATTCTCGCAAATGTTTTCTATCCTATTTATCAGGAGGGATGTGATTTATTGCTGTATTTTGTGGGATTAAAAATTGGTTAAAAGGCCAAAAAATTAAACATATATAAATAAATGTATATTTTATAGGCAACAAGATTAATTCTGGTAAATGCCGGTAAGAATATTTTTATTGTCAAAAAACTGTCATTTGTGATAGATATTAATAATTAAATTAATTTAATATTATATTGGTTATCAATTAGTTATTATTTTTATCAAAGTAAACAAAATTTTTTAGTTAAAAAAAATGCAGCATAACAGAACATTAAAATGTCATTAATGTTAATGTTATGCTTTCATTAACTAAATTGCACCCCCTCACATCAACAAAAATTAAATTATGAGAAAATTAGTCACAATGTTATTGTGCACTGTGCTGGCTATCACGCAATTGGCAGCGCAGACGCGTACCGTAAAAGGTAAAATCTCTGATGAAAAGAATAATCCTTTGGGCAATGCAACAGTCGTTGTTAAAGGAACTACATCAGGTACTACTTCTGGTGCAGATGGTAGCTTTTCTATTAATGTACCCGCCAATGGAAAGATTTTGGTGATCAGTTCCCTGAATTTTATCAGTCAGGAGGTTTTGATTGGAAATAAAACAACCATCAGTGTTTCTTTGGAGTCTTCTTCAGAAAATCTTCAGGAAGTGGTTGTCGTGGGATATGGTACTCAAAAGAGATCTGAAGCCACTTCAGCCGTTTCTAACGTAAGTGGTGAAAAAGTAGCGAATGTTCCTTTGTCATCAGTAGACCAGATTTTACAGGGTAAAGTTGCCGGTTTGCAATCGATTACTTCCAGTGGTCAGCCAGGTGCTAACCAGGCGGTAAGGATCAGAGGTATTGGCTCTTATTCTGCATCCGCTCAACCTTTGTATGTTGTAGATGGTATACAAATTAATAGTGGTGATTTGTCTCGTGAAACGACAACCACAAACGTATTGGCTCAAATGAATCCGGATGATATCGAATCTGTTTCAGTGTTGAAAGATGCATCAGCTACCTCTATATATGGTGCAAGAGGTGCTAATGGTGTTATTGTAATTACCACTAAACATGGTAAAGCAGGTAAAACCCGCTTTAATGCTACTGCAGAAGTAGGAAGCAATTCTCCTGGAGATATACCTAAATTAGGAACACCAGTTAGAGCCAACGATTGGTTAACTACTTTTAAAGAAGCGTATGCCAATGCGTACCTGATATCTAATCCTGCTGCTTCACTTGCTACAGCTCAGGCTGCCGCATTAACTGCAGCAAACAGTTATGGAGATGGAACTGTTGACACAGACTGGAAAAACCTCCTGTTAAGAACCGCACCTCAAAGCCAGTATAATATTTCTGCTTCCGGTGGAGACGCTAAAACTCAGTTCTTCGTTTCAGGTGGTTATTTCAAACAAGTAGGTACTACTATTGGAGCAGATCTGACCAGATATTCAAGTGTGTTGAATTTGACACATATTGTAAGCCCTAAGATTAAATTCTCTCTTAGCTTACAACCTACGTACAGTCATCAAACAACCTTTATCAGTAACTCCAGTGCTTTTTCAAGTCCAACTATGGAGTTCTATTTCGCAAGACCAACCATCAACCCATATAATGCCGATGGTACTTATAATATTGACAGAACCCAGTCTAAGAACTTTAATAACGTATTCAATCCTTTATATGTAGTAGCGAATGATATCCACTCATTGGATAATTTTTCTACAGTTAGTAAGGGTGAATTGACGTATTCAATTCTTAGAAATCTGAAGTTTACTTCTTCTGTAGGTATGCAATACAATAACCTGGAAGAATATTACTATAATAACCCTAATCATGGTGATGGTGCTACTAGTAATGGTAGAGCCTATGCTTATTATACCCGATATTTTCTGTATGATGTTACCAACCAGTTAAACTATCATGCTAATTTAACCAAGAGCAATGACCTTGCTTTGGATGCAACAGTAGCTTATGAAGGTATTTCATCAAAAGGATATTTTGTTTCTTCCGCTGCTCAGAACTTCCCGACTGCTTTGTTAACAGCTGAAGGAACAGCATCTGTTCCCACAGTTGCTTCAAGCAGTGGGTCTAACTATACATTCGCTTCTTTGATTTCAAGAGCTTCTCTTAATTACAAAGGAAAATATATCATCAATGGTACTTTCCGTAGAGATGGTTCATCCAGATTTGCAGCAAGCAATGCATATGGTAATTTCCCTTCAGTAGGTATTGCCTGGAATGCAAGCAAAGAAAATTTCTTATCAGGTGTTAATTTTTTATCTGATCTGAAACTAAGAGCTTCTTATGGTACCTCCGGTAATGCGGAAGTAGGTAACTATGCTGCACGCCAATTATATGGGTTTGGCGCCAACTATAATAACCAGCCAGGTGGCGTGTTCAATGGTATCGGAAATACTGATCTTCAGTGGGAGCGTGCTATTATGACAGACGCAGGTATTGAAGCATCTGTATTAAAAAACAGACTGACCTTTATAGTAGATTATTACAATAAAAAAAGTGATAAGTTATTATTTGCTCAGCCTTTGTCATTAACAACAGGTTTTAGTACCATCACCAAAAATATCGGAGCACTTGAAAATAAGGGGATAGAAATCACTATCAATGCAACTCCGATTTCAACTAAGAATTTTACCTGGGATCTGAGTTTCAACTTTACACATAATAAAAATACAGTTACTCAATTACCAGCTGGTCAAAAGCAGATCATCAATGGAGTTCAATATGTTGCGCCAGGTCACGATATCTACGAGTATTATATGCGTGAGTGGGCTGGGGTAGACCCAACAACAGGTAACCCATTGTGGTTGGTTAACAATGGAGATAAAACCACAAAAACTACTAACTATGGTAATGCCGGTTTAGCTGTTCCTAATGCTTTAGCAGTGGCTACAGGTAAAAGTGCAAGTCCTAAATATTATGGTGGATTTTCAAACACTTTTACTTTCAAAGAATTTAGTGTTTCCGGTGATTTCTATTATAACTATGGTAATTACGTAAGGGATTCATGGGCTAACTACTTCAATGACGAAGTAAACCCTTCTTATGGTAAACTGGCTTCTGTATTAAACAGATGGCAAAAACCTGGTGATATTACAGATGTACCTAAATTGATTTATGGTACTACGAATACTTCATCTACCATAACCAATGCACAGTCAAATGCAACTTCTACCAGATTCCTTTATAAAGGAGATTTCATCAGACTGAGAAATATTACGATAAGCTATAACGCAAATCCTAAACTGGTTAAGAATCTCAAATTGGCTTCTTTGAAATTCTATGTAAGAGGAACCAATCTTTGGACCAAAACATACGATCCAAGACTTCCATTTGATCCAGAGCAAGGTGTAAGTAGTCAATCTAACCTGAATATATTGTATAACAAATCAATAACCGCAGGTCTGAGCGTAGGCTTCTAAATCGTTAACCGTTAAAAAAATGAGTATGAAATCAAAAATAAATATATATACGCTCCTGGTAGTAGCTGTTTCTTTGGTTGCATCATCCTGCACCAAAACCTACCTGGATCAAAAACCTACTACTTCGGTTTTGTTAAGCGATGCGATCAAAACAGAAGCCGATTTACTGGTAGCAACAACCGGTATGTATGGGTCACTTAGAAATACCGACTTATATGGTCGTACATTACCTGTAAAGGGTGATTTGATGGCAGATAATACTTTTGTGATTACTGCTAATTCAGGTCGTTATATTTCTTTCAACACCTACATCTTTACCAATGCGGATGCCTATGCATTGAATATGTGGACTGCAGGTTATGTAGCTATCAATAATGCCAATACAGTTATTGCCTATGGCTCAAAATTGACAGCTACCACCAATATCAATCAATATTTAGGTGAAGCATACGCTACCCGTGCATTGATGCATTTTGAATTGGTTAGAAACTATGCACACCCTTATACAGTTGCACCTACCGATCCAGGTATTCCTATTGTAACAAGCTTTAATCAGAATGCATTGCCTTCACGTAATAGCATTAAAGATGTATATACCCAAATCATTGCTGATCTGGAAAAAGCATATTCTTTGATGACTGTATACAGAGGCTCAGCTTATTTTTCTAAATATGCTGCACGTGCATTGGAAGCCAGGGTTTACCAAACAATGGGAGACTGGGCAAATGCAAAAACAACTGCCCTTGATGTAATTAATAACAGTGGTGTTACAATGGTTCCAAGTGCCTCATATGTTGGATATTGGAATAACCCTGCAGTTCAAACCAGCAGCAGCAAAAATGAAACCCTGTTTGAAGTTGCGAGTGATGTATCTAATAACAATGGTTTTGATCAGCTTGGATATATTTACCTGATCAGCGGTTATGGAGATATACTTGCTACATCTGATTTGTACAATTCATATTCAGCAACAGATGTCAGGAAGAACTTTATTACCCCTGGTACAAGAAGCGGTCAATCCGGTACAGCTTACCTGGTATTTAAATACCCCAATCCAGGTAATGCTACTGATAAAGATGATACCAAAGTGCTTCGTTTATCAGATATACTGCTGATTGCTGCAGAAGCTTACTATAATACAGCTGATCCTGTCAATGCCAATTTGTACCTGAATAAAGTGGCACAACAACGTGATCCTTCTTTTGCAGGTTGGGCAGATTCCGGCTCTCAGATTCTGGACGATATCTTAACTGAAAGAAGAAAAGAACTGGCTTTTGAAGGAAGCAGGTATTGGGATCTGGTGAGGTTACAAAGAAGCTTTACAAAAGTGTCTAACCAAAGTCCTGTAAACACGATTTCGGTAACACCTTCTAACACTTCTTTGATATTCCCAATTCCATTGACTGAGCTTAATGCAAATCCGAATATTGCGCAAAATCCTGGTTACTAATCAACCTGGTTGTATGATATAATATTCAAAAGTTTACCAAACCCCTTCAGTTATCTGAAGGGGTTTGGTTTTTGTGAATATGTAAATGGATTCAGTTAATTTAGTAAAACAAAAATGACGGGTATGAAGCAGCTAATTTTTTGCATAAGCTTTTTTTTGCTGAGCCTGGCAGTATCTGCTCAAGCAGATGATCATAAAGTGATTGATCGATCTGGTGAAAACGGAACCATTATGTATTTTTTCCAAAAGGAAGAGATACAGGGTTCTCAGTTTTTAAAAGATGATTGGATGAAAGCCGCATTATATGGTGACCGGGGTATTAAGTTTGAAAGCGCAAAAGTTAAGTTCGATAGCTATAATAATAAGTTCGTGTTTGACAGACATGATACTACCTATGAATTATCATCAATGATATATACTTTGTATCTGTATCCAAACGAGGATGATACTGCCAAAAAAATTGTTTTCAAAAAGGGATATGCTATCAACAATAGGATTAATGCAAATAAATTTCTCCAGGTAATAGCAGAAGGGAAACTAAGTTTGTTGAAATATTATTCTAAAGATTTGGAAGAATATACTGAATATGGGAATGCTACCAAATTCAAACGATTTAAAGATATGGAGCAATACTATGTTTTACAAAACGGCCAGTATTCTCCTATATCCATATCTCCTAAAAACCTGGAGAACCAGATGCAATCTAAATGGACAGAAGTGCAGGCTTATATGAAAAAAAACAATCTTTCCGCTAAAAATGAAAAAGACTGGGCTACACTGATCAGTTATTATAACTCATTATAAGGTGCTTGAAAAAAAGCGATTTACCGATAGGTATACCGCTTTTTAAATATCAGTTTTATTTTATTTAAGTACTTCCTGTAATTTTTTCTCCAGTTCTTCTCCCCTTAGAGAAAAAGCAATGATTTTTCCTTGTGGATCAACCAGTACATTAAATGGTATCCCGTCAAATTTATATAAAGGAACCATACTGCTTTCCCATTGTTTCAGATCACTTACATGTGTCCAGCTTAGATTATCATCCTTAATTGCTTTTACCCATTCGTCTTTGTCTTTATCCAGCGATACACCAAGTATGGTAAAATTTTTATCCTTGAATTTATTATAGGCAGCTACTACATTTGGATTCTCTTTTCTGCATGGACCACACCAGCTTGCCCAGAAATCGACCAATACATATTTACCTTTCAGACTGCTCAAAAGAAATGGCTTACCATTTACATCGGGTAAATTGATTTCGGGGGCGAACTGGTTTAATAAAGCATATTTCGGTGATTCGGGCTTTTGAACAGTTAATAGGCTTTTGATTTTTGCCAACCCACTGTGTTCTTTAAATTTATCAGCTGAGGAATTGGCTAATACCAAAACTTCTTCCTGACTCATGGTTCGGGATGCCATTCCAAGCGCATAATACCTCGCTGCCGGACTGGCTGATCCATTGATAAAATCGGTTACGAGTTTATTCATTTTCTTTAACAGATCATCTCTTTGTAAGCGTACTACTGTTATGGCACTATCGCTTGCTCTGAGTTTTTGTAGGGTATCTATCTGCATAAAAATGGAATATAGCGCAGAGTCTTTTTTGCGATAATCCTCGAATAACACATGTAAGCTTTCACTTGCCGGCGAGCCTTCGAGAGTGTATGCTTTGTATTGAGTGATATCCAAATCAAGTTTGATCGTATTATTATCATTCACAAGAAGTACATCCGGGCCATTTTCTACCACCAAACGGTAGAGACCTTCTTCTTTTCCGATTGCGTGCAAATTGAAATCGCCGTTTTGCTGTATCGATCCGGAATCAAGAATTACCGGCTGTTCGCCACCAAAAGGCAATTCTTCAAGGAACACTTTTTTTGCAGGCGCATTTTGGATTTTTCCAGATACTGTAAAAGCTCCGTACTTTTTTTGCTGGCAGGAAATAAGGATACTTGTTAGGAAAAGAAACAGGAGTATTTTTTTCATGATGATTTGTTTACTTACCTGCCCGGTAGATGGGAGGAATATGGATATTACTTGTTTAATTTTTGTTCTAATATTTGTGTTACCAGCTTAGGATCTGCTTTACCCTTACTTCTTTTTTTTACTTCGCCCACAAACAATCCTATCAATCCTTTTTTGCCTTTTTGGTATTCGCTTATTTTATCCGGCATAGCTTCTATTACTTGATTTACCCAGTTTTCCAGTTCAGTTGTATCGCTTGTTTGCACTAACTCTAATTGCTCTGCAATAATTATTGGAGGGCGATTATCAGTAAAAAGCAATGGCAATATCTTTGAAGACGCTGCAGAAAAGCTAACCTTACCATCTTCTACCAGGTTAATTAATTCTGCCAGTATATTTGGAGTTAGTGAAATGGATTCAAATGTTAAACCCGTTTCGTTCAGGTATTGGCGTAATGGACCCAGAATCCAGTTGGTAAGGGCTTTATAATGTGTTGTGAAGGGGATCACTGATTCGAAATATGCAGCAGTGATTTTTTCATCACATAACTGACTGGCATCATAATCATTTAACCCAAATGTAGTTTGGTATTTAGCCGTCAGCTCATTTGGAAGAGCCGGTAATGACTGTTTGATTTGATGTACAAATTCGTCGGTTATATGAAACGGAGCGAGATCCGGATCGGGGAAATACCGGTAATCATTCGCTTCTTCTTTATCCCTGATTGCAAAAGTGGTATCTGTGGCAGCATCAAAACTGCGGGTTTGTTGTTGAACCTTTCCACCACTTTCAACGAGGGCTATCATTCGGTCAATTTCGTATTCAATGGCTTTTTTTACATTTCGGATTGAATTCAGGTTCTTTACTTCAACTTTGGTTCCTAACCGAGTTTCTCCTTTTAGCCTGATGGAGATATTGGCATCACATCTCAAACTGCCTTCTTCCATATTCCCATCACAGATACCAATCCATCTTACCAGTCTCCTTACTTCTGTAACATATTGCCAGGCTTCTTCAGCAGAAAATAAGTCTGGTTCCGTAACAATTTCAACGAGTGGTGTGCCGGCGCGATTCAAATCAATACAGGTAAAATCAGCATTCAGATCATGAATACTCTTACCTGCATCCTCCTCCATATGTATTCGGTTAAGACTGATGTTCCGTTTACCCGAAGCCGTTTTGATGGTTATGAATCCCCCTTTACAAATAGGAGTGGTATGTTGTGAAATTTGGTACCCTTTTGGTAAATCGGGATAGAAATAATTTTTTCTTGCAAAATAATTATCATTTTCTATAGCACAATTACAAGCCAGTCCTAAGCGTATTGCATATTCAACCGCCTTTTTATTGGTTTTGGGTAAGGTACCCGGATGTCCCATGGTTATTGGACTGATATGTGTGTTGGGCTCTGCTCCAAATGCAGTACTATCACCACAAAACAACTTTGAGGCTGTTGCCAGTTGCGCATGTACTTCCAGCCCTATTACTGCTTCGTATTGATTACTGCCTGCCATACTACTGCAAAAATAGCTTTCCTGAGGCAGAGGCGAATGGTAAAAATAAATTTAGAGGGAAAGTATTTTTTTAAGGTCGTCATCCGAAACAGTTAGAAGACCTGCTGGGGGTAAACGTTTGGTGAGTTCTTTCCAGTTATTATCTGTGTTGAATACATATTTCAGCATGAGCAGGGCTTTGCCCATCTGTTTATTATTGGCCAGGGTAATTGCCGTCCAGTATTGCATTTCAAGGTTTCCCGGGAATAACTTCATAGCGGCATTGTATTCAGACATAGCAGCGTTGATATCATTTTTATCGGTGGCCAGATTGGTATTATGCATTTGCTCATATGCCAGATCACCACTATTCATATGTTCATAGGCCAGTTGTACCATGTATAATCGTCGAAGTTCCTGAAGGGGCTGGGAACTATCATCTACTCGCAGATCTACGGTTTTATTATTCCAGCTTTCCATGATTCGGCCAGGAACAACGGTTAGTGCTGCAGATTGCATACCTCGTATATCGCCACCTGCTTTTTGAGCAGCTTCCAAGGCTAGTAATATTCTTTCTACAAAAGGTTTGCCGGCACTATGCTCATAGGCTTTTGCCATGTATTCACAAACAGAATCACTCAGCATCATATTACTCTGAACGCTAAACCCCCTTCCTTTTACATGCTTGGCTACCTGGATACAGTTTTTACCAGTATGGGCTGCAACATTTCCTTTACTATCTATAATAGCGATCTGCCTGAGTTGGCGGCCGCTGTCTATTTTTGTAAGGCTATCCAGGGCTTCCTGTGCAGTATATCCTTTTCTAAGCAGTGCCAATGCTCTTGGACCATATGATTTATCAACGAAAGATTGTGTTGCCACGGCTCCCACACCAGCTTCTGCCCAGGGAACAGTAGTTCCCACCCCAAACCAATGACTTTGTACGGCAATGGCCATATCACCGGTTTTTTCGTCCCGGGCCACAATGGAAAAAGTATGTACCAAGGGTTGTTTGATTGAGTATACCTTTTGAGCCTGGGCTATAACCGCTGAGAGGATAAATAATAAAAAGAGACTTCTTTTCATAATGGATAGTTGATAGCCTGGTTTCCTGTGGAGGAACCCAACAGAACAAGAACGTTCACTTGTTATCAAATGTTGTGATACGGCTACTAATCATGAGCTGTTTTTTAGGTTATTTTTTTGCCTAAAGGGGCATATATGTAAAAGAAAACCGCGCCAGGAATGGCGCGGTGAACACATGAGAAAAATCAAAAAAAGATAGAATTACGACAATACCACCCCATTACTACTACAGGTCGGCTGTTTTTATTTTTTTAGGAAATTTTATATCGACAGTCTGGGTTTTTCCATTACGTTGAAAACTGATCTTAATCGTCTCGCCTTCTTTCCAGCTTCTGAGTTTTTCTTTCAGATCATCAACTGAGTCAACAATATTGCCATTGATTTCTGTAATAATATCGTCTTTCAGGAAACCGGCTTTAGCGGCGGGAGAATCATTATTTACTTCTATTATTTTAACCCCTTTCCCTTCTTCCATATCCTGGATTTCAACACCTAGTCTGGGTTTAGTAGTATAATGGATATCCATGTTCTGCAGGCCTTTTAGTTCAGGCATATTGAAATTAAAATCATCCCCATTGAATGTAAAAGATTGCAATCCTGTATCCGGATTTTTTCCGAGAGTAGCTGTGGTGGTGGCTTCTTTGCCATTACGTAAATAAGTAACCAAAACTTTATCACCCGGCTGATGGTCGCCAATGGCATTATAAAGATCCTGGCTGTTTTCAATCGTATGCTTGTCACCCAAACGGATAATAATATCATCTTTTTGTAATCCGGCTTTCTCTGCCGGACTATTCTTATTTACGGAAGTAATTCTGGCACCCCTTTCATCTTTTTCCGATACCACACCTAATAGGGCCCGGTTAGAGGGGCTTACCTGTAAGTCACGCAGCATTTTCATACCTCCCATTTGGGCAATCTGGGCTTTGATTTTCGGCATGATGGGCCCAATCTCTTTGTTACTGAGTACCTGGATATCGGCATCTTTCAGCTCATCCAATGGCTTTCCATTTACCGTAATCTTATCTCCGTCTATCACAATGGTTAATTTTTCATCTGTTCCTTTCTTTTTTCGGATAGTGATGCTTTCCTCTTTTTCCTTTTTAGGGGCCTCGGTGGTTTGTGCACCGGCAGATAGGGTAATGCCTAATCCCAGTAAAGCAAGGGAGGTTATTTTTGGTTTCATGGCGAAGATTTTGATGATGTACGAATAGTTTAGTAGATTAAAAGTAGTGACTTTTTTAAATACGAAGGTCTTCGGAAATGTTAAAAAAGGTTAATAAATTTGGATGGG
This sequence comes from uncultured Bacteroidota bacterium, assembly GCA_903926855.1. Lineage (GTDB taxonomy): Bacteria > Bacteroidota > Bacteroidia > Chitinophagales > Chitinophagaceae > Sediminibacterium. The sequence goes on from CAIYKV010000105.1 coordinate 39,361, forward strand.
AAATAGCCAAAAGATAAGGGGGCCAAAATCGGGTTTAGCAATATATTTTAGTACTAGACAATCAGCGCTTTTACCTTTTCAATAACCAGGGTAAGGTTACTTGCATCCTGCCCGCCTGCAGTAGCCAGGGTTTTTTGTCCGCCGCCACCGCCTTTGATCAGTCCGGCAACCTGCTCTTTAATGATTTTGGGTGCATCCAGGTTTCGGGTATTGCTTACGGCTTCATCAAGCAGGATGGCTACCTGGGCTTTGCCTTCTATATTGGCGGCTAAGACAACTATATAATTCCTGAGATCATTTTTTAATTCGAAGCAGAGCTTTTTAATACTATCGGCATTATTTACGTCTACAACAGCTCCCAGGAAGGTGATTCCCTGGATGGTTTCGGTTTTGGTTAGCAAATCATTTTTAAGGATAATCAATTGTTTTGCTTCCAGGCTTTCCAACTTTTTTCTCAGATCTGTATTGTCAGATAGTAAACTTTCGACTGCTTTATGAATTTCCTTGGGATTTTTCAGTGACTCACGAACCAGGCGTATCTGATTAAACTGGTCATTTACGAGTGATTCAGCGGATCCGCCACTAACGGCCTCAATTCTTCGAACACCTGCCGCAACTGCAGTTTCGTGTTTGATCTTGAAAAAGCCCAATTCTCCGGTATATCCAACATGGGTTCCTCCGCATAATTCGATAGAGTATTTTTCATCCATAATCACAACACGTACGATATCTCCATATTTTTCTCCAAATAATGCCATTGCCCCGGATTTCAATGCTTCTTCCTTACTCATTTCTTCGATATGTACCGGAATATTGGCCCGTATCTTTTCATTCACAATGGCTTCAATAGCGGAAATTTCTTCTTCACTTAGTTTTGCAAAATGTGAGAAATCGAAGCGGAGCTGTTCCTCATTCACCAGGCTTCCTTTCTGAGCCACATGGGTACCCAATACTTTACGTAAAGCAGCATGTAGCAGGTGAGTGGCACTATGGTGAATGGTGATGGCCTGTCTTTTATGTAAATCTACTTTTGCCAGAAGCGTTGCCTGTACATTGACCGGTAAGGATTCCGTAAAATGAATGATGAGGTTATTTTCCTTTTTTGTATCAATAACCCTGATGATTTCGCCAGTAAAATCCAGTATGCCAGTATCGCCTATTTGTCCACCACTTTCTGCATAAAAAGGAGTGGCTTCCAGGACCAATTGATAAGCTTCTTTGCCTTTGGCTTTTACCTTTCGGTATTTTACCACTTTAGTTTTTACTTCCAAAGAATCATATCCGATAAAGTCATTAAAAGAATGTGTAGAAAGAACCACCCAGTCTTCAGTATCCACTGTTCCCGCTGCACGACTCCTGTTTTTTTGTTGCTGCATTTCTGCCTTAAATCCTTTCTCATCAACGCTTAGGTGATTTTCTTCTGCAATTAAACGGGTAAGGTCTATCGGAAAACCAAATGTGTCGAACAGTTCAAATGCGGCTTTCCCTTCTATCTGTTTACCGGAGCTGGCAATGATATCATCTATTCTTTTCAATCCTTTATCAAGTGTTTTCAAAAACGCATCTTCTTCCTCTTTTATCACTTTGGCAACAAATGTTGACTGCTGTTTCAGTTCTGGAAACACATGTGTAAACTGGTCAGCCAATAGAGGGATTAATTGAAAAAGTAAAGGCTGTTTATAATCGAGATAGGAATAATAATATCTCACGGCTCTTCTTAATATTCTCCGGATTACATAACCGGCTCCATTATTGGCCGGCAACTGGCCATCACCAATCGTGAATGCAATGGCCCGAATATGGTCGGCCAAAACCCTGAAAGCAATGGCTTCTTTTGTATTACTATAATCGTATTTTTTACCAGTAATTTTTTCAACTGCAGCTATGGTTCCGGTAAAAATATCTGTATCGTAATTGCTTTGTTTGCCCTGTATTACACGAACCAATCTTTCAAAACCCATTCCAGTATCTACATGCTGTGCGGGTAGGGTTTGCAGGCTGCCATCTTTCTGGCGGTTAAATTGCATGAATACATTATTCCAAATCTCAATTACCTGGGGATGATCATTATTTACGAGTGATTTGCCACTGATTTCTTTTCTTTCTGCTTCAGTTCTGCAATCCACATGTATTTCTGTGCAGGGTCCGCAAGGGCCGGTATCGCCCATTTCCCAGAAATTATCTTTTTTATTACCCAGTAATATCCTTTCCTCGGGTATCCACTTTTTCCATTCGTTAAAGGCTTCTTCATCACGGGGTAGTCCTTCTTTTTCATCCCCCTGAAAAATGGTTACATATAAACGTTCTTTATCCAGTTGATACACTTCAGTAAGCAATTCCCAGCTCCACGCAATGGCATCGGCTTTAAAATAATCGCCAAAACTCCAGTTCCCCAGCATTTCAAACATGGTATGGTGATAGGTATCTACCCCTACTTCTTCGAGGTCATTGTGTTTGCCACTTACCCTAAGGCATTTTTGGGTATCGGCTACTCTTGGATACTCAGGCTTTTTATTTCCCAGGAAAAAATCCTTAAACTGGTTCATTCCGGCATTCGTAAAAAGCAGGGTAGGGTCATTTTTTACAACGATGGGTGCAGATGGCACGATATGATGCTTTTTGGAAGCAAAAAAATCGAGGAATTGTTGTCGTATCCCGGCACTGGTCATCATCTGTAAAAAATTTTAAACAAATAGTTAGGTCGTTAGAAACTATATTTGGCCTTATTTTAAGGGCACCAAAGGTAAGGATTTGGTGCCGGAATTGTGAACTGAACGGTGGATACCGCTTATTTATCATTCAGGATTTTTACAGGGTAAATCAGGTTTATCCCTATTGAAACGGAATAATGAAGAAAATAAAGTACTACTATAATACCCATACACTCCGCTATGAAAAGCTGGATACCCCTTTACGGGTAAGATTGTTGCAGGCTATTGGGTTTATTGCTGCCTCGATTGTAACGGGTATGATCATTTTTGCGATTACTTTTCGTTATATAGATTCTCCCAAAGAAAAATACCTGCGTCAGCAGAACGATGACCTGCAAGAGAATTACAGTGTATTTGTTGAGCGGGTAAAACAACTGGAATTACAAATGGATGAGCTGGAGAACAGGGATAATGATATCTATCGTTCAATTTTTTCAGCCAATCCTGTACCTGATAGTGCACGTATCAAAGATATTGAACAGAAAAAAGAGGTGAAACTGGTACAAACGATGGGGGAATCTGAATTGGTGAAAAGCATCGGTAGTCAATTAAACAATTTATCGCTTCGCACTGCGTATCAGACCAAATCATTTGATGTGATTGGTGATTTGATCAAGAATAAAGAAAAGATGCTTGCATCCACCCCATCTATTCAACCCATCAGTAATAAGAACCTGACGCATATTGGTTCTGGGTTTGGGTACAGGATTGATCCCATCTATAAAGATTTACGTGCGCACAAGGGAATGGATTTTAACGCACCGTTAGGAACACCGATTTATGCTACTGCTGATGGAAAAGTAATTGATGCCGGATTTAATACAGGAGGCTTTGGTAACCGTGTGGTGATCAATCACGGGTATGGTTATCAGACTTTATATGGACATATGCTGCGGATCAAAGCGAGGGTAGGGCAGGAAGTGAAAAGAGGAGAGCTGATAGGCTATGTGGGAAATACGGGGAAGAGTACCGGCCCGCATTGTCATTACGAAGTACATCGAAATGGTTACCCGGTAGATCCTATCTATTATTTTTATAATGATCTTTCTCCTGGTCAATTTGACCGTATTCTGAAACTTGCAGCGGCCAGTAACCAGAGTTTTGATTAACCTTTGTATAGTATAAAATGATTTGTTTCATACCCAGGTTTTCTATCTAACCTTAGATTGTGGAGTAAGAACAAAACCGCTGAATATTTGTAAATTAGTTTTTATCATTAATCAATTCTGTGGAACCAGGTATCAGGGAATATCTTATCCGAATCATCAATACCATTTCACTGGCCTTGCTATGGATGGGGATAAATACTACAGCTGGTATCATGTTTGATTATGCATTTATTCATGAGCATATTAGTACAGGGAATATAATTTTCTATATTTGGTTTGTGGTGAGCCTGTCTTTATTCCTTTGGAGGATTATTAAAATCTGGAGCAAGCCGATCAATTTCGATGAATAAGATGGGATGAGTTTTTTAGATAATTTCTTTTGACTGAGTTTTACTTTCAATATTGAAATTTTTGGATGTATGCGGCTAAGGAAAATTTCGAAATGGACTGTGATTGCGGGTACGCTGATAATATGGGCGATTAAGTTTATTATACGCCCATTTGTGCATATTTCTACTTCTGTAAAACCATTTGTTGGTTTAGCACCCAACCTGATCGGTTCTTTTCTATTACCGTTTGGAGCCTGCTGGCTTTTTCAAAAATTTTTTCGGTTACAGACAACAAAAGATCTTAGCATCACCTGTTTCTTTGGATTATTGCTGGTGATTATTAATGAATACCTGCAATTAATCCCTTTTTTTGGAAGAACCTTTGATTACCTGGATATTCTGGCTTCTGTGGTTGGTGTTTGTATGGGGTATCTGATTTTTGCAAGACTAATGACAGCCGGAATAGTAAAAATTTCTGCAATAGTGGAGAAATAAAAAACTGCGAAATTCCAGCATTGGAAAGACGCAGTTTTTTATTGGTGTATTAATTTTTTCCATCCAGTATTACGGGAGTTTTTCCGCCACCCATAATAATTACTTTGGCATTGGGTGAAGTGATCAATCCTTTCATTACCTGAATTTGTTCATATTGTAATTGTTTATCTCCAAGTCCTGAACTAATGATTTTTTGATAATCAGCAATACCCTGGGCTTCTACTCTTTTTCTTTCCGCTTCCTGTTTTTCTTTCTGTAATACGAATTCCATTTTCTGTGCATCTTGTTCTGCTTTGATTTTTTCTTCAATAGAACTTTTTACTGTAGTCGGAAGGGTAATATTTCTAACCAACAATTGCTCAAGCACCAAACCTCTTTTTTTGAAATCTTCTTCAATACTTTTAAAAATTCTTCCTTGAAAAAGATCTCGTTTGGTTGAATACAGGTCAATAGCAGTAAAGTAAACTGAGTTATCCCTGATTTTAGTACGGGTTAACGGGCGAACGATTTTATCGCGATAATCCATACCGGTTTCTTTGACAATTCTCGGGGCTTCTGTAGCAATCACCCGATATAATACGGTAAGGTCAATGACTACTTCCAGTCCATCAGCTGTTAGTACACGTATGGCATCATCGCCTGCTTTATCACCCTCATCATGCACACCACTCATGGTATAGTTCTGGGTTTTGATATCAACGATCTTTACATCAACCAGCGGGTTTACAAAATTCAAGCCACTGGTAAGTACCTCATCGTCAACTTTACCAAAAAGTGATTTTACGCCGATTTGCCCGGCATCAATCTGCTTGATACAGGAGGTCAAAAAGCCTATTAAGCCCAGTGCCAGGCCTGCAAAACGAAGACCAGTAGCAACTTTATGCAGGTCTTCTCTTTGTGTTCTTAAAATGATCCCGGCAATAACAAGGATTAAACCGAATATGATAAGTGCCATTGTATATAGATTTAGATTGTTTCAAGTATTAGTCGCAGGAAATTATAAAATATTACATCAACTGCTATGGTCAACCACAATTACCCATTCCCCCTTTATCTTTTTGAATAGTAAAGTATAATATCCACTTAGGTTTCCAATGGTTCTTTGTAGCATAAATTTGCCCACTACAAAGTAGGTGTCTGCAGATAAAGGCTGGACTTTTAGTATCTCAAAAGCCAGTTTTCCCATTACAATTGTATCCGGATAGTTTTTTTTATAGTTAGCAAGAGTAGTGGCATATCCGTATTTAGGCCCTGATTTCCCTAAAAATAAAAGGCTGTCATTTTCCCAGTAACCTTTCATGAATCCGTCGATATTGCCTTTATTCCATTCGGTAATCTGGTGAGTTAAGATGTTTCGGATAGCTTGTTCGTCTTTATTCTGGGCATTGGCAGATAAAGAGAGCAGTATAAAAAAACTGATTAGGTATCTCATAGTGCAATAGTAAGCTGTTAAGCTACTTAAAATTTCGCTGTTAAATTTTTTCTGGGTTAGTTTTTACTGATTGTATGCTAATCGCTTAGCTAAACCGACTATTATTAGGAACTCTATTGGTAACCTTTAACGTTTTTCTGCTCTAATCATTTCTCTTTTACCTCTCGGCCCAGGTATTTTGGTAACCAAAAACCCCGCTGCAGTCATGTCGTGGCGCACACTGGATTTGCTACAATAGGTAAGCAGTATACCACCTGGTAATAGAACAGATAATAGTTTTTCAAAAACCGGTTTTGTCCATAGCTCTGGTTGTACAGATGGGGCAAAAGCATCGAAATAGATGCAATGGAACAAACCGGCTTCTGTAAAATCGAGTAAGGAGATCTTTTTTTTATGGAGGGTGAATACTTTACTTAAAGAATTTTCCTTTTCCCATGCACAAGTATGAATTTGTGTAAACTCCGGCTGCATGGATAACAGCGTGCCATAATTTAAGGAACTAGGTTCAGAATCTGACAGGGGAAAGGGTTCTAGACTGGTAAAATGAACCGACTTATTGCATTGGCTGGCAGCCTGCCAACTTAGTAGAGCGTTTAACCCGGTGCCAAGTCCTATTTCAAGAACACGAATGGTTTCAGTTGGTTTTGCTGAAAGTAATACAGATAATCCTGGATTAATAAATACCTGCATACTCTCCTGGAGTGCACCATGTTTACTATGATAAGTTACCTGTAACTCAGGTATGGAAACGGTATGAGATCCATCTGCGGTTAATTCGATTTCTCTGCGCATATTTCCGCGTTTTCCTTTTAGTAGCTAACTTATTACGGGCATACAAAACTAAGATTTCTTTTATGCTCAAAGATGATAAACCGTCTTTTGCCTAACTTGGCTGAATGGAATATGTAAAGCATTTGCAAAAGGACAAAAAACTGGCCATTACGATTGGAAAGGATTTGCATGAACTAAAATTGCATCCAAATATTCCCGTTCGAATGATGGCAAGCATTATCAGCCAGCAATTGAGCACAAAAGTAGCCAGGGTGATTTTTCAACGTTTTCTGGATTTGTATAAAGGGAAAGAGCCGAAGCCCCAACAAGTATTTGATACTCCTGCTGAAGTACTTCGGTCTATCGGGCTTAGTAATGCAAAAGTGAGTTATGTGCATAATGTAGCTGCTTTTTGTATTGAACATAAGATAACAGATAAAAAATTGCTGAAAATGAGCAATGAGGAAATCATCGACCTGCTTGTACAGATTAAAGGTATAGGAAGATGGTCTGTTGAGATGTTACTGATGTTTACACTTGGCAGGGAGGATGTATTTGCTGTTGATGACCTGGGTATTCAACAGGCCATGACCAAGATATATAAACTGGAACACCTAGATAAAAAATCGCTAAAAGAAAAAATGCTCAAATTGTCTGACAAATGGAGCCCGTATCGAACCTATGCCTGTTTGCATTTATGGAAGTGGAAAGACAATACTCCGAATGCCTAACATACCGGGTCTATTTATGATTAGTAAGGTTTTTCTTATCCATAGTAACTGCTTTCTAACGATAAATCCTGGTTAAGCTGAATTTCTGGCTGCATTAATAATACCAAACATGCTTCGCGTAATTAATTTTTCATAGGTTTCTTTCAATACCGGTGAAATATCCTGGTGGTGAATCTGGTGCAGTGCATATTGCTGTATGGTTAACAAAGGCAATACTATTTTATCTCGCATTTGTATAGATGCCCGTGCTGTTTTATCATCCTGCATCAATTCGGTGGTGTCTGACAACTCTAATACAAGGCTGGTTGTAAGATCAAATTCTTTTTTGATTAATTCCCAGATTGGTCCATATTGGGGATTTTCCTTAATATATTGGGTTAAAGAAAATGAGGATTTCAGCATACTCATCATACTGTTATCAATTAATGTACGGAAGAATTGAACATTCCGGAACATGGCTTTAACATCTTCCCATAAGCCTTTTTCTTTCATTTGTTGTAAGGCAGTGCCTACTCCAAAATAACCCGGTACGTTTTGTTTTAACTGACTCCAGCTTCCTACAAAAGGAACAGCACGAAGGTCCTCAAATCGTAAGCCCCCACCACCGCCACGTTTGGCGGGTCTGCTGGCAATATTACTCTTGCTATAGTAATCTAATGGACTGAACTCTTGGAGATAACTGAGAAAAAGCGGGTGTATTTTGAAAGACTGGTAGGCTTCATAGCTTAGTTTTCCTAATTCATCCAATAAATGCCTGTCATGTTGGGATAGTTGCATGCGGGTATCTGCAAATAATTCATTGCTGATGCCGGCACTCAATAATTGTTCGAGGTTAAATTGAGAAGACTGGATCGTTCCAAAATTGGAAGTAATGGTTTGCCCTTGAACAGTTAACTGAATTTCCTCATTCTCTATTTTATTTCCGAGTGAAGCGTAGAATTTATTGGTTTTACCACCTCCACGAGAAGGAGGACCGCCGCGGCCATCAAAAAATTTGGCTTTGATATTATATTTCCGGGAGATGGCAGTCAGGTTTTCTTTGGCGGTATAGATACTCCAGTTGGCCTGCAGGTAACCACCATCTTTGGTACCATCACTGAAACCTAGCATGATCGTTTGTTGCTGCTGTCGTAATTGCAAGTGTTGATTATAAACAGGCAGGGTGTATAAATATTCCATGATCTTTTCCGCATCTGCCAGATCATCGATGGTTTCAAACAATGGAATGATATCAATAGTAAGAGTTTCTGATTTCCACCCACATAAGCGAAGCAGCGCATACACTTCCATAACATTTAGAGCAGACTGGCAATTACTGATAATGTATCTTTGACAGCCAGCTTCTCCATTGGTTTGCTGAATAGTTTGTATCGCATACATACTCTGGAGGGTGTCTTTAATAATACTGTCTGTAAATAGATCGGGATCAAGCGTATTACTCAGAGAACAGAGGATATTTATTTTTTCGTCCTGAGAAAAGTTGCTGTAGTTATCCGGTAAAATACCCGGTAAAGATTTTTCTTTTAATTCTTTATCTGCCAGTAAAAGCACTTGTGTATGAATACGACTATCCTGTCTGATATCCAGAGATGCGAAATGGGTTCCAAATATTTTCACTTTATGTATCAGACTATCAATCCAGCTTACATACAATGAATGATGATGGGAAGTCACCAACAACCGGATTGCACTTAGTTGATCTAGCAGGCCATCTTTACGAATTCTTTTTCCTTCTTCTGGTCTGAACACATTTTCGTATAATTCTTCCTCCAAAGCCTGCACAAGCGTTTCTACTCCAGTGAAAGTGAGCCTCCGCTTTAATTTGCGGATATCCCGGTAATAACAAACAATGATGGCGCTTCGCAAAGCTTCAGCCACTTTAACAGTGGTGGCAGCGTTTACAAATGGGTTTCCATCTCTGTCGCCGCCCGGCCAAAAGCCTAATTCAATAAAAGGGTTATCACCATCATATTCATTATTAAAAATCTCGCGTTCAATAAAATTGTAAATATTACCTATTGAATGATACAGGATATTTTCCAGATACCACATCAGGTTAATGGCTTCATCGTAAGGAGTAGGTTGTTTTTTATTAAAAAACGGAGTAATACCTAACTGTTGAATATACAGGTTAATGGTATGAAAATCATTTCTCGCAATCGCTTCACTCAGATCATGAATAATACCGAGTACAGATCCCGGATAGAATTGAGTAGGATGTGCAGTAAGGACTACGCGTATTTTGAATTTACGCAATTTACTTTTTAGTAACTGTGTTTTTCCGGAAAAAGCAGCTTCATTATACAGGGCCTGTAAACTTCCTGATCCGGTAATATTATTCACTGTGGTAAAAGCCGCATCTTCAATCGCATCAAATAACACAACCTGTCTTTCTATGTACTGAGCAAATTTGAATAAGCGATCCAATTTTTCTGCTTCCGTTTTTACATTGGTATGTTGCTGAAAAAAATGATCAATGATCTGCATCGGGGTTTTTCCCTCTGCATAACCATCTATACATGCCTGAAGTAATATGGGTAATAACGCCCCTACATTGGCAATACCGGAAAAAGGTAATGCCCCAAACAGGCTATTGTAAATAGTGTATTTATCGGTTACATTCCGCCTGAAATTGTTGATATACTGAGATGATGACATAATCTGCTTGCTGGCTTTGAAGTTAACTCATTTATGTTATTTCGAAAGAACAATACATACTGATAAGCCGAGATCAATGATTCACTAATGATTGTTAGTAAACAAAATATATTTGATTCGTTTTTTTAGTTTATTTGTGAAAACCTTGATTATTCAATTTGGCTAACGAGGGGTTTGGTATATTTATAAAAATTCCACTGCATGCATCCTGACGACAAGGAATTATTGTTAGAGTTTCGAGACCCATCCCAAAAGGAGCGTGCTTTTACTGCCATTATCAAAAAATATCAGGAAAAACTATACTGGCATATCAGAAGGATGGTAGTTAACCATGATGATGCGAATGATGTATTGCAAAATATGTTTATAAAAGTGTGGAAGGGGCTGGATAATTTCAGAGAAGACAGCCAGCTCTACACCTGGCTATACCGGATCGCTACCAATGAATGCCTTACATTTCTGGAGCAGGAAAAGAAGAGAAGTGTGGTAAGTCTGGAGGATGAAATGGACAGCGGTCTGAGTAATAAAGTAAAAGCAGATTCCGAATTTGATGCCAATAAATTGGAATGGAGATTGCAGGTAGCAATACAACAATTACCTGAAAAACAGAGAGTTGTATTCAATTTGCGGTATTATGATGAAATGCCTTACCAGGAAATGAGCCGGATTTTGGATACCAGTGAGGGGGCTTTAAAAGCCAGTTACCATCATGCCGCCAAGAAAATCGAGGAATTCTTAAAAAATTATTAAACTTGGCAAATAAATAGCAGTCATAAGTATTGAAAATGCAAAAAGCAAGCGAAATATCAGTTGAACTATTATCCGTCAGCCCTTTACTGGCTGAAGCGGTAAAAATCAACCCCTATCGGGTTCCCGCCTGGTATTTTGATACGCTTGCTGAAGAAATAAAGGCAGAAATTTTGATTCCGGTAACCCTGCCCAATTCTGCTTTCTCGGTTCCTGGCGGATATTTTGAAGGATTGGCCGGACAAATCATGGACAAGGTTTCCAAAGAATCCAATGTTACAGAAACAGACGAGGAATTAGCAGCAATAGCTCCTGTATTATTGTCAATAGGCAAAAGGAATGTGTATTCTGTTCCAGATGGATATTTTGAAAAGGATCTGGCGGTTTCAGTGAACCGATTATCGGAAAAGAAGCCAGCCAGGGTGGTAACTTTTCAACACTACAAGCGTTTTATACAATATGTTGCTGCGGCTATGGTGGCAGGGGTATTGGTAACCGGTGCATTTATGTATACAGATTCCAGGGCTTACCTGAAAACTGAAAAAGAGAATCATTTTGGAAATTCTGTTACTGATACACTGAAAGAGGAAAATGCATCTAAAGAAACAGTTGGACAGCAATCGGATACTATTCAGGATACAGAAGAGGAAGCGGCACTTATTCCTGAAAATAAAATGGGAGAAAAGAAGTTACATGATTTTAATAAGAAGATCCAATTATTGAGTGATGAAGAATTAAAGCAATACCTGGATGAAAACCTGGTTCCAGAACCCATTATTGAGGAATCGGATAGTCTGGAAACGATTGATACAAAGGAAATTTGATATGAAAAGATTAGCTACTATAACCTTCGTTATTGTTTGGATGTTTGTTGTATCTCCTAATACTATTCATGCCCAGCAACGGGGTGGTAATATTCAGGGATTGCGAATAGAGTTTATCACCAAATATTTAAAGCTAACGCAGGAAGAAGCTTCATTCTGGACAGTTTTCTATGATTATAATGATGAGGTAAGAAAAGCCAGGACAGAAGCACCGGATGATATTATTACAACAGAAGAAAAAGTGCTAATTATCCGAAAAAAATACAAGGACGCGTTTAAAAAAATATTGATTTCAGATGATCGTGTATTAAAGGTTTTTACGATAGACCGAGATTTTAATAATCTTTTGAAAGCAGAGATGGAAAAAAGAAATGCTGATAAAAAGAATAACCAATAGCCTGGAATACCTTGTTTTAAATAGGGAACACAGGCGACTTGATATCATGATAAAAAAGGAAGGTCCATTTTTCTGCTTCACCTTCTAACCACCATTGTTTACGCAGCTCCATACATTTTTTTCCATCATAATCATATTTAGCAACAAATCGGCTTTTCATTTGTTGTAATTGTGGTGCTACATCCCCTCCAAAAAAATATTTTTTTCCTGTTTCATCTATCCAAAATACCTGGTGATATTTGGAATGCGCTCCTGTTAGCTGGTAGCGAATATAACCGTCAATCAGGCCTTCATCTTCATCTAACCATTCTACCCTGCTGAATTCTGACAAGAGGCTAAAATAATCAACAGTATATGAAGAGCTGGTTCCCTCCATCGCGAAATTAAACTCTCTTTTTTGAACATAATAAGTTGCATAAGGGAAACTGATAAACCTTTCTTTACTGGCAGGGTCTTCGAAACTAATTCCTCCGGAATGATCGCGGTGCAAATGACTCATCAGCACTTTTGTAACCTGTGAGGGATTGATTCCCGCTTTTTCAAGATGATTGTATAAACTTAATTTACCATTGGAATCGGTTAGTCCGAGCCCTGTATCTAATAAGATTACATCGTTCTCTGTAATGAGTACAAAAGGTTGTATTTCCACCAGCAGGCTACCAATAGGTCTTCTGTTAAGTTCATCCCGGTTAATATCGAACGGAACAAATACTTTGGATTTATCGATGGTAAATGCTCCTTCTGAAAGCGGGATAACGGTCATTATTGCTGATTTACTATTCTGGTAAAGATAATACTGTTACTAACTAAATGGGTATCCGTAAATAAAACTGCTTAGTGATACAAAAATAAACTGAAGAAAATTTTTATCTGGATGTTAGCTTATCGTAAAACCATTTGCCTGTCAGCATCCAAGCGTAACAGAATAAAAATCAGGATGGTAAAAGTTAATAGAGAAGATCCACCATAACTAATCAATGGCAAAGGAATGCCAACAATCGGGAATAGGCCGATAGTCATACTAACATTAACGGCAATATGAAAAAAGATAATACTGGCAACACTATATGCATATACCCTGCTGAAAGTACTTCGCTGTCGCTCTGCCATTTTTACGATTCTAAATAACAGGAAAAGATAAATAGACAAAAATGCTATACAACCAATAAACCCAAATGCTTCACCGAGTGATGTAAATATAAAATCAGTATGTTGCTCAGGCACGTATTTACCCCTGGTTTGTGTTCCTTTCAAAAAGCCCTTGCCGGTTACTCCGCCTGAACCAATGGCAATCTTACTTTGTCGTACGTTATAATCATCCGGTTTACGGGCAGCTTTTTCTCCTGCTTTCTTTTCTGATTTTTTATTCTTAGTACAATCGTATTCTTTACCCACCATGCTATATATACGGGTACTTTGGTAGCATTCAAGAACATTATTAAAAATATAGGGTACCACAAATCTTTGCGTGCCAACACAAAACAGCCAGATACCAATAATAAGTACCAATAATCCTTTTGTTTTCTTCAATTGTTTTCGAAGCAGGAAAAGTAAAAACGCAGCTATTGCAGTAAGCGATAATGCCAAAGTGTTTGGTTCAACAACCAGGGTGGCAATTACTAAAATGGCAAAGGAAGAACCAAATATCAGGATCTGAGCAGGCAACCCTTCACGGTACATGGCAACCAGGAATGCTGAGTATACAAGGGCAAGGCCTAACTCATGTTGCATGATAGATAAGACAGCGGGTAAGGATGCAATCACGCCTGCCAGCAATTGCGATTTTAATTTGCTGAAATCTGTTTCCTGCCTTGATAAAAATTTTGCAAGCGCAAGCGCAGTAAATATTTTACATACTTCGGCTGGTTGCAGATTAAATCCACCCCCAATCGGTATCCAACTTTTTGACCCATTGATGCTCTTACCCAGTACAAAAGTTGCCAACATTAATAAGATTCCAAATCCATATAATAAATTGGCAAATGCTGTAAACAATTTACTATCGGTAAGCAAGATAAACATAGCTACGATTGCACAAAAACCGGCAAATATCAATTGCTTGCTATAATTGGTTTTACCACCCAAAAAACTTTGAAACCAATTGGTATCTGGTCGGTACTCTACCATAAAAATGCAAAGTATCCCAATGCTTACCAATATGGCGTATAGCCAGATAATTGTCCAGTCAAGCCCCTGAGATATGGTATTTTGGTTATTACGACTGCTCATTATCTGTTATACTTTTTGTATTTTTTGTCTTCGTTTACTAATACAGCGGCTTTGTTAGTGATTTGCTTTTTGGGAACCTGTTTTTTTATCGGCGCTGAAGGGATCACTTTGGGATCTGTCTCGGAATTTTCTTCCTGATCGGATGAGTCATTCAATTCTTTATTCATTTTTTGTTGCTGGATTAGCTGGTTGATTCGGATTTGTTTCAACGAATCCATTTTAGCCATCTGCATCCGCATTAATCGGGGTATCAGATTTTTGTTCTTAAATTCCTCTAATTTTTCTTTTCTTTCCTGGCCTGTGATAGAATCTCGTAAATATTTCTCAACCATCAGGCTGGCAATTGGGGCGGCATTCCATGCACCCTGACCAGCATTTTCACAGATAACTGCTATGGCAATCCTTGGATTATCTCTCGGGGCGAAACCGCCAAAGAAAGAATGGTCTAGTTGCTTTTCAACTCTGCCATTTATTTTAGCATAGTTTTCAACTGTCCCTGTTTTCCCGCACATCACAATGCCCGGTATTCTTGATGCTACTGCAGTTCCATATTCTACCACAGCCTGCATACCATCCTGAACCGCATCAAAAATAGAATCCGGGATACGCTGATCTGTATAGTGTTTTACGGTAAACGGCTCCAACATTTTATTCTCATCTCCTCCTTCAATAGAATCTACAAAATGGGGTGTATAATACCATCCTTTATTTGCGATAATAGCCATTACATTTGCCAGCTGTACCAGGGTTGTGTTTACTTCTCCTTGTCCGATAGCATTTGAGATAACATTGCAAGAATACCATTTGGGGCCAAAGATTTTTCTATAATCCGCTGAAACTGGAATATTCCCTTTTTTTTCGGAGGGCAGATCTATTCCGAGTCTATGTCCTAGGCCAAATGAATAAGCGTATTGATTAAATACGTTTAGTGCGCTGTCAGCCCCGCCATATTTGGATTGATCCAACGTCCTTTTATATACAGTTGAAAAATAAGTATTATCACTATGTGCAACAGCTTCTTTAAAAGAAAAAGTTCCTTTGTCCAAACATTTGGGTTTGCCAGTGCCGCAACCTGTGAAATAGCCAGGACAGGTAACCGTTGTTCTTTCAGTGATGACTCCTTCGGTTAAACCCACAATACCCACTACGGTTTTAAAAGTGGAACCGGGAGAATAGGTGGTACCTAATCCTCTGTTATTAAAAGGTTTTCTTGGATCAAGAATCATTTCTGCAATATGTCTTTTCCTTTGGTTCCCTGTCAGGTAATTTGGGTCATAGGTCGGGGCGCTCACCATACATAAGATACCTCCTGTTTTAGGGTCAATGGCTACAATGCTTCCTACTTTATTCGCCATCAATTGTTCGCCCATCTTCTGTAGCTCCACATCTAAACTCAGGTGAATATTTTTACCGGCAACAGCAGCCGTATCATACATTCCTTTTTCATAATCGCCCTGAATACGACTTTTGTTATCTCTTATATAGTTCTTAACTCCTCTTTGCCCCATCAATACCTTTTCATAATATCTTTCCAGTCCCGTGTATCCGGCATAATCTCCCATCTGATAACCTTCATCTTTATGTTTACGCAAAAAAGAAGTGTCTACCTCTGCGGTATAGCCCAATACATGCGCGGCAACACTATACGGATAACTTCTAACGGTACGTAAGCTTAAATCAAAACCCGGAAATTTATAAATATTCTCATTCAGGTGGGCATACATTTCCGGGGTAAGCAGGGCTTCAAAAACACCGGTCCTTACATTACCTGTTTTGATGATGATATCCCGCATTCTTCTTTTATATTCAATAGTATCAATATTCAGCAATGTGCAAAGTGAAAACGTATCAACGCCTTTTGTTTCGGCAGGAACCACTACCAGATCATAGCTATTGATATTTTCCAGTATAGCCCTTTGTTTTCTATCAAAGATGATACCTCTGTCAGGATAAATGATTTTTCGGAAAAGTGCGTTACTTTCTGCGGCCTGCTTGTATTTAGCGGAAAACAATTGCAGGTTAATCAATTGACATACGATCACGAAAAATACCGATGCGAATATGATTTGGACAACCCGCCCCCTGCTTTGATTAAATACCGGCATAATGGTTTACTGTGAAATATGAGCTGATCATTTGAAGTATACTTACAAAGTTGCCGAATTGGTAAGCAACTTGTATCAATAGGTTTTAAAAAAGTTATTCATAGATGTGGACAGGGATAGTGGTAGTGGCTTTAGCTATTGGCTATTTGGCATTTTTGGGTGACATAGAATTTTAAGGTAAGCAATTGAGGGTTGTGTTGAAAGGATGATAGCTTGGAGTAAAGAATTATTTATTGGTGCGGAATTTGGCTTTTCGGGTAAACAGAATTTCTGCAATAAAAATCATGAGCAGGCTGATAGCGGAAGTGGCAGCAACTTTACCAATAAAATAGAAGAAGTTTCCAAATTGAAGCCATTCAATCAGAACCAGGTAGAAATGGTGTACAAAAGTGAGAATACCTACATATACGCCATAGGGGGCCCAGCCCATGCTCGTATGACTGGGTTCCACATAGCTTTGTTCAGCAGTTTCCTGCGGAATGAGCAGGTTGAGCAGGAAGGGTCTGATATAGGCAATCAATACACAGGGTGCTGCATGCAGGCCGGGTGTTCCGGTAAAATAATCAAGGGTTAGCCCAAAAACAAAGGAAATAAACAATAATAAGAGCCGGTTTATATTAAAAGGCAGCCATAGAATGAATAAGAAATAGATATAAGGAATGATAAACTGGTGCAATGGGGGAACTTCATTCAGAATGAATTTCTGAAAAAGAATAAAAAAAATAAAGCGGATAATATTTTTCAGCAGGGTACTCATGGGTTCTTTGAGGGGTTCGTTTCTAACTGCACCTGTTCCGAATACCGCACATTTTCGATCAGGTATACATATTGAATACTGGAAAAATTAGTAGCTGTTTTTATTTTAAGGGTATAAAAATTACTGGCTGACTCTGAACTGATCTCTGCAACGGTGCCTACCATTAAACGGGAAGGGAAATTAGCAGAATAGGTGCTGGTAACCACCGTATCTCCCTTCGAAACTTTGGCGCTTTTCGTAATATTTTTCAGGGTAAGATAGGAAGGGTCTGTTCCATCCCATTCTATGCTTCCTGAATTATTGTCTTTTTTAAGCATGGCACTTACTTTACTGTTACGATGTAAGAGACTCATGACTTTACTGATATTGGGACCGGTTTCTACAACCACACCAACAATACCTTCCGGACCATACACCGCCATCCCTTTTTTTGCCCCCTGGTTGGTTCCCCTTTCAACAAACAGGAAATTGGTTTGCAGGGTAACGGTATTCCCAATTACTTTGGCGGGGAGGTAAGTGTATTTTCTATAACGGCCCAAACTATCCCGGATCAGGCTATCTACAAAGATTTTTTTGCCTTTCTCTACAATAAGAAAATTATCAGCTAATTGATTTCTCAGGCGCGCATTTTCTTCTGCCAGCTGGCGATTGGTTTCCTTCAGATTGAAATAATCTCTAAGACCGCTGTATTGATGATTAATAACTCCGGTAACTTCATTGGCGCCGGAAGCCAGAAAAGACTGGTGCGTTTTACTGGAACTGCTTAATAAAATGATCGCAAATACCTGAAGCAGCAGAAAGCTGAAAAAGGTAAAGTATCGCTGTATGAAAAGAAAGATGTTTTTCAAGGTACAAAGATGTTAGCCGGGTTAATAACTATTAGCCCTGTCAGGCATGCAATCAATAGTGTATCACTAGCTAAATTATCTCATAATAAATGGAAAGCGCTGGTAATTCTTTAAAGCAAGTCCTGTACCACGAACCACACTTTTTAAAGGATCATCTGCCACATGAACAGGTAATTTGATCTTGGCACTGAGTCGTTTATCCAATCCGCGAAGTAAAGCGCCCCCTCCAGTAAGATAGAGACCCCTGCGGTAAATATCTGCGGCTAATTCAGGCGGAGTAGTTTCCAGGGCTTTTAAAATGGCTTCTTCAATCTTGAAAATACTTTTATCAAGGGCTTCTGCAATTTCCTGGTAGCTTACCATGATCTGTTTGGGGATACCAGTAACCAGGTCACGACCATTTACTGGCAGATCCTCAGGCGGATTATCCAGATCCTTCATAGCGGCACCCACATTGATCTTGATCTGTTCGGCAGTACGTTCACCTATCAGTAAGCTATGGTAGCGGCGAAGGGCTTCCATGATATCGGCAGTAAATTCATCACCGGCAATACGGATACTCTGGTCGCAAACAATCCCAGCCAGGGCAATTACGGTAATACCGGTAGTACCACCACCAATATCAATGATCATATTACCAACAGGTTCTTCTACATCTATCCCAATACCCAGGGCAGCGGCCATGGGTTCATGAATCATATATACTTCCTTGGCTCCGGCTTGCTCTGCACTATCCCTAACGGCCCTTTTTTCAACCTCAGTAATAGAAGAAGGAATACAAATCACCATCCGCCAACTTGGGGGAAAATGAGGTTTTTTAGGGTAAATCATTTTGATTAACTCCCTGATCATCAACTCCGCGGCATTAAAATCGGCGATTACTCCATCTTTCAGGGGTCTGACTGTACGGATACTTTCGTGAGTTTTTTCATGCATCATCAGGGCTTTCTTGCCCACAGCCAGCACTTCCTTCATATTATTACGGTTTAGGGCAATAATAGAGGGCTCATTTACTACCACTTCATCGTTATGAATGATTAGGGTATTGGCAGTACCCAGATCCATGGCAATCTCTTGTGTGAAAAAGTTAAACAATCCCATTGTATATAAAAAGTTCGAATGTGTTAATCAATGTTTGCAAAGGTGGTTGAAAATACTTGAATTAAAAAGCCTAAAATACTGATTTTTCCAGTGTTTTAGGAATAATAGAAAAAGAGGATAGTTGCGGGTTTTGTGTTGCGGGTTTCGGGTTGGGGTAAATAATGGGTTAGTGGTTAAAAAAGCGAACTTGTTTTTTTTCTAAAACTGTCAGTTATTTTCAAATCCAAACCAACAGGAATAGTCTTGAATCACAAGCATTCTGCAATGAAAAAATAATAACACTTACTCAAATTCAAAACCAATATCTTTTCTGTAATATATTCCTTCGAAGGAAATTTTTTCCAATACTTTTTTGGAAGTAGCTACCGCTTCGGGAATATTATTTCCATAAGATGTTACAGCCAATACCCTTCCTCCATTTGTTACAATTCCGTGTTCAGTTTGTTTAGTACCTGCATGAAAAATAATTGATTGATCAGGTACGATTTCTGTTAACCCGTGGATAGAAATATTTTTTTGATAGTCGCCAGGATAACCGCCACTTACCGCCATTACCGTAGCACAAGATTGTTCACTAAATGAAATATTTGCATCTATCAATGTTCCATTATCCATGGCAGCAAATAATGCAACAATATCTGTTTGTAACATCGGCATCACTACTTCTGTTTCCGGATCGCCCATCCGGCAATTGTATTCAATTACCCAGGGTTCACCATGTACATTCATTAATCCAAAGAAAATAAACCCATGGTAATTGATATTTTCCTGGGCCAATCCGTTTACCGTTGGGCGTATAATTCTTTCTTCAACTTTTTGCATGAAAGAGGCATCCATAAATGGAACCGGACTCACACAACCCATACCACCTGTATTTAAACCGGTTTCCCCTTCACCAATTCGTTTATAATCTTTTGCATGACCAATCACCTGGTATACTTCTCCATCTGTTAATGCAAATACACTTACTTCTATTCCTTTCAGAAATTCTTCTATTACTACTTTATTTCCTGCCTCACCAAACTGTTTATGGATGATCATTTCCTCAAATGCCTGTAATGCTTCTGTATGTGATAAAGCAATCACTACGCCTTTGCCTGCAGCCAATCCATCTGCTTTTAATACGATTGGTAAACTATGCTGCTGAATATATTTCTTTCCCTCTTCATATTCCGAAACTGTAAACTCCGCATACGCAGCAGTAGGTATTCCATGTCGTTGCATGAATTTTTTGCTGAAGGCTTTACTGCCTTCTAATTGTGCACCTGCTGCTGACGGACCTACTACATTAATATGTTGTAATTGGGTATCCTGCTGAAAAAAATCATAGATTCCTTTTACCAGGGGTTCTTCCGGACCCACCACCACCATATTAATTTTTTTATCCAGACAAACCGTTTTCAAGGCAGTAAAATCAGTAGGGGAAACAGCCAGATTGGTTCCATATGCAGAAGTACCCGCGTTACCGGGTGCAATAAATAGCTGGTCGCAATGATGACTTTTTACCATCTTCCATGCAAGTGCATGCTCTCTTCCTCCGGATCCAAGTAAAAGAATATTCATCCTTTAGTAATAGAGTTAAAATGAATGTATAGGGTTCGTGTCAATAAAATAAAATGCAAGATTAAAGCTTAAACCCTAGACTTTATACCGTTTCTTCTACTCCCACATAACTTTTTTCCGGTAGTCTTTTGGCAATAAAAAGATACAATACAAAAAACACGGTGATAATACTTATAAACAGCCAGTAATAATTAGCACCGGTATATTTTGCAAAGAAGCCGTTGTTGGCAATACTTTTGTTTACCAGGCTATCAAAATAATTACCCAGCGAAATACCCAAGAGATAAAGTGCACTCATGGTGCTTTTCATGGATTTGGGAGAATGTGTATATGCATATTCGAGACAGGTAACAGAAACAAGTATTTCAGCTACAGCCAAAATCAGGTAAGCCAGAATCTGCCACCAAACGCTGGGGTGACCACCTTTGTCGATATTTTCTTGCAAAAGGGCAATGATTATAAAAGTAATGGCAGTTAGAAATAAACCTGCACCAATTTTGCGCAAGGGAGTTACGTGTAAACCCATTTTTTCGAACAATGGGAATATGCCATAGGTCATAACAGGAATCATACTTACCAGAAAAATTGGGTTAAAGGTTTGAATTTGTTCAGCAAATAGCTGGAATCCGAATAAATGTAGGTCCAGTTTTTTAGCCTGCAATACCCATTCAGCGAGGTTTTGATCCCAAAGTGCCCAGAAAATAGGAGTGAAAGCGAAAATCATCAGAATGCGGTAAACGGCTTGTACACCATCTATAGATGCAGCTGAAAACTTCTTTCCTACAGCTTCCCAAACAGTTAAACCATTTCTGTTGGAAAAGGATTGTGCAATGGCATAAGCAGAGATACTTACAAAATTTTCTTTTTTGCTTCCTGATGGAGGAACCCGTACATACTTTTTCCTCCCCATCCAAAAAATAGCAGTTGCAAGACACATTAATATACCCGGAATTCCAAAAGCCAACTCAGGTCCATATTTATTATATACAATAGGGATAAGAAGTGTGGAAACAATTGATCCGGTATTGATCGTAAAATAGAACCAGCCATACATTTTAGATAAAAGATGCTCATTAGATTTATCAAACTGGTCTCCTACATTGGCAGAAACACAGGATTTAATTCCCCCTGCGGCAGCAGCAATTACTACCAATCCAATTGAGAATAGCGTTAGGTTATGGGTTGATAAGGCAAGTACCAGATTGCCTATCGCATAAAGGATGGAAACGTATAATATAACCTTATACTTACCAAAAAACCAATCAGCAAGAATACCCCCAACCATCGGCATCAAATAGGCAAAAAATACAAACATGTGTACCATTTCATTGGATTTTGCTTCTGCCACATTTTGTAAAAGGGGATTCATAGTGGGGTTAAAGAACTGAGCCACCAGGAATGTACTCATAATAGAGCGTATACCATAAAAGCTGAATCTCTCGGCTGCTTCGTTCCCGATGATATAAGGAACCGCTTTGGGCATCCCTGTTTTCTTAACCTCGTTCTGTATTTCGGTCATAAGTTGTATTTTGGGTTTTTAAAGATATTGGAAAAACAAGTATTCTGATTAAACCCTCTTTTATGTCCGAAACCAAAAAAGCCTTCAAACCTTTTGTATCGCCCGAAACGAATATGAAAGAGCTTACTCTAAAGTCAATATTAGTAGGTAGTTTATTCGGGGTCATTTTTGGTGCTTCTACTGTTTATCTTGCCTTAAAAGCAGGGCTAACCGTTTCAGCCTCCATACCCATAGCTGTGATTGCCATTACGCTGGGCAGAAGATTTCTCAAAACCACTATTCTTGAAAATAATATTATTCAGACCACAGGCTCAGCAGGAGAGAGTATTGCAGGTGGTGTGGCATTTACTTTACCAGGCTTTTTGTTTCTTTCCTCCCCGTCTAGTGCAGAATATTTCAATTACCTCACGATCCTGATCCTGGCTATTGTTGGAGGCTTATTGGGTACTTTATTGATGATTCCACTCAGAAAAGCCTTGATCGTTAATGAACATGATACCCTTCCTTATCCGGAAGGAACTGCTTGTGGAGATGTATTAAAAGCAGGTGAGAAAGGGGGTGATTTTGCCAAAACTGCTTTCTGGGGTTTGGGCGTGGCGTTTACCTATGCCATATTGCAAAAAGTATTGCATGTAATTGCCGAAACACCTTTCTATGCTACCAAACAAATCAATAAATTTTTTCCATCCGCTAAAATCAGTGGTGAAATCACTCCTGAATATATGGGTGTGGGATATATTATTGGTCCGCGTATTGCCGGTGTATTGGTAGCAGGTAGTGTATTAAGTTGGCTGGTATTTATTCCATTACTATCTTCTCTTGTACCTGCAGATACTATTGCCAGACAATTAATGAAACTGGGTTATCTGGCTGATATCACCAAACCTGGTGGTAAAGGTGGCTGGGATCCGGTTACCCATAGTTTTGCTGATTATGCTTCTGCAGTGTATTATGCTTTTGTAAGACAGGTAGGTGCCGGAGCAGTTGCGGCCGGAGGTATCATTACTTTATTCAAAACGATACCTACCATTATCAAATCTGTAAAAGGTAGTTTGACATCCCTCAATGCAGAAAAAGAAGTGAATGCACCCAAAGTATTGCGTACAGAAAAAGACCTTAGTCTGAAACTGGTAGGCTTTGGCAGTTTGGCACTAGTTGCATTGATCGCATTCCTGCCGCAGGTTCCGGGTGATACGATTTTACAGAAATTATTGATAGGGATACTGGTGCTTTTCTTTGGTGCATTATTTGTAACCGTTGCTTCGCGTATTGTGGGATTGATTGGTACATCCAATAGTCCGATTAGCGGCATGACCATTGCAACAGTTATGGGTACCAGTCTTATTTTTTTAAGTGTGGGATGGTCTGGACAGGCATTTGAACCATTGGTATTAGTTGTGGGTGGTATGATCTGTATTGCAGCTGCGAATGCAGGCGGTACTTCACAGGATCTGAAAAGTGGATATATTGTAGGTGCTACACCACGTAACCAGCAGATTGCATTATTTATTGGCGCCATTGTTTCATCCATAGTAATCGGGATTACGGTTAAATTTCTTGATAAACCCACTACAGAAATGTTGCAACAGGGTATTCATCATGCGATAGGAACTGAAAAATATCCGGCACCTCAGGCTACATTAATGGCAACGCTTATTAAAGGAATTTTATCACAGAATCTTGACTGGCAATATGTAGTAGTTGGTATATTCCTTGCTATTACCATGGAGCTTTGTGGTATCAAGGCATTGAGTTTTGCGATAGGCGTATACCTGCCTTTGGCAACTACCTTGCCGATTTTCATCGGCGGCGCCATACGTGGTATTGTAGAAAGAAAACAGAAAAAAGAAAATATTCAAGTGAATGCGGAAGAAGAGGAGTTGGGTAAAGGCAATCTGTTTGCAACCGGACTGGTGGCAGGTGGTGCAGTAGCTGGCGTTATCATTGCATTTTTTGCCGGATCGGATACAGGAGAAAAATTGTTAAATAAAATTAGCCAGGAGGCAGGTATTACAGGTGCCTTATCACAAAGTGGTTATTTTTTAATGGGTACTATTTTCTTCGCGCTGATGGGATGGATATTATATAAAGTAGCCATTAAAAAAGTGGAAGCCTGATCATAGATAAATAAATCATATTCAGATCTCGATACCTTTTGGTAATCGGGGTCTTTTTTTTAAACTCCTCTGCGTAAACTCTTTTTCTCCAGTTCTCTGCGGTAAAAATGATTGCTTTCATTTTCCTCAGAGAGCAGGAGGTAGGAAAGCTTGTTCGGTGGAAACATGATGGAAACTTTTTAACTTCATTAAACTATCCTCCTATAAAACAATCCAAACTTGAAATCGCTGATCATGAATTTTCGCAGAATGTACAAAACCTTTACTGTTGGCGCTTCTTTAACAGTTTTGTTAGCTTTTGTACAAGGTAACCATAGTTCATCTGACCCGAGGATCAATATGCCCTATAAAAAAATGGGGCTTACCCAAGAGCAGGCCGCAGCGCATCTTCTTGGCAGGTTCACATTTGGTGCCACACCGGGACAAATTAAAGAAGTAGTGGATATGGGGCTTGAAAAATGGTTACAGCAGCAGCTGGATAGCAAACTGTCGGATGATGAAGTAACCAGAAGATTGCCCGATTCAAGTTATGATGCATTGGGTATGAGTAATGAAGCAATTGTGAATACTTACCTGAATGCCGGGCAGGTAATCAGGATTGCTGCGAAAAATAACCTCATTAATAAAGACTCTGTAAAAAACCTCGATAAACCGGAATACCGTGCACAATTAAAAGCGATAATGGATGCACAAGGTTTTAAACCTCAGCAGGATTTGCAAAGACAGTTGGTAAATCAAAAAATTATCCGTTCAGCTTATGGACAGAATCAACTGCAGGAAGTATTAACAGATTTCTGGTTTAATCATTTTAATGTTTCACTCAGTAAGGGGCAATGCCAGCAATTTGTAATGCCTTATGAGCGGGATGCTATACGCAAAAATGTATTAGGCAATTTTGAAACACTTTTGCTTGCTACCGCCAAACACCCGGCAATGCTGGAATACCTGGATAATGCTTCGAGTGTAAGTAACGATAATGATATTGCCAGAAAGCAGGAAGCAGGAGCTATTGCCAGACTGGAAAAGCAAAAACTAGATGCACTTGCAAAAGATTCAACAGGTGCCAGTGCCCAGCAGATTCAAAAGACGATGGATGCGAGAAAATCGCAGGGACTGAATGAGAACTACGCTCGTGAAGTAATGGAACTGCATACAATGGGGGTTGATGGTGGATACACCCAAACAGATGTTACTACTGTAGCCAAAGCATTAACAGGCTGGGGAATTATGCCTTTGTATAAAGATGCGCCCGGAATGAAATTGATAGAAGCCGCAGGTCCGGCATTACTTGCCAAAAAAGGATATGTAGTGGATGGAGATTTTCTTTTTCGTGCAGACAAGCATAATGAGAATGCAAAATTGATACTAGGACAATTATTTCCCGTAAATGGTGGGTATAATGAAGGGGTGCAGGTTTTGCAAATGCTTGCCAATCATCCTTCTACAGCAAAATTTATTTGTACAAAACTGGCAGCAAGATTTGTTTGTGATACACCTTCTGCGGAACTCGTAGGTAAGATGACAGATACTTACCTGAAAACAAAAGGAAATATCAGAGCGGTATTAATTACTATGGTAAACCAACGCCAGTTCTGGGATGAGAAAGCTTTGCGTGAAAAAATAAAATCGCCTTTTGAATTTGCCATCAGTGCCATTCGGGCAACGAATGCAGATGTACAACAACCTTTCCAGATTTATAATTGGGTTACGCGAATGGGTCAGCGGTTTTATTACTACCAGGCACCTACGGGTTTCCCAGACCGAGCTAGTTATTGGATCAATACAGGTTCTTTGTTGAACAGGATGAATTTTGGTCTGGCTTTTGCAACGGAGAAAATCCCTGGCGTAAAAATTAATCTGGCAGCATTGAATGATAACCATGAACCAGAGAGTGCAGAAGCTGCTTTGGTTATCTATAGTAAAATATTATTGCCGGAAAGAAACCTGGATGAAAATATCCGCAGACTAACCGCTTTGGTAAAAGATTCCAATATTGGTCAGAAGCTGAAGACGGCCGCCAATAAGCTAACACCTGCTTCGGTTACCAATCCAGATAATATGAATATGCAACCGGTTAGTTCATCAGATGAAATGATGGCAGCGCAGGATGCACCATTAACAAGGAGACAAAGAAAAGCCAATGAAAAAGCTGCATTGAGCAGAAAAAATTTACCAGTAACTACCTTATATGTAGCGGGTAATACCAGTACATTGGCACAGGTAACAGGTATCATTATCGGATCACCTGAATTTCAAAGAAAATAAAATTCCTGACTTCCATGTTTTGTGCAATCCATAGATTGCTATAGCAGGAGATAGAAAAAAATAAACAAAATTGTTTTTATGGTAGATCGCAGAGCATTTATGAAATCGGGGGCAATGGCACTTTTCGCAGCAGGATTGGGTGGAGTTCCCAGCTTTATTGCCCGTGCAGCAGATAGCAGAAAAATTCTTGCACCTTACAAAAAGAATAAAGTATTGGTCTGCATTTTTCAACGCGGCGCAATGGATGGATTGATGGCGGTTAGTCCGTATACCGATCCGCAATTGAAAATACTCAGACCCACTTTGTATATGAGTCCTGCTGAAAGCGAAGGCAAGCTGATTGACCTGGATGGGCGTTTTGGATTGCACCCTTCCTTACAGGCATTCTCACCTTTTTTTACTGAGGGACGAATGGCCATTGTGCATGGTGTGGGCAGTCCCAATAATACCCGCAGTCATTTCGATGCCCAGGATTATATGGAAAGTGGCACACCCTTTAGCAAAAGCACATCCAGTGGTTGGTTAAACCGGGCCGTGGGTTTATTGGGTCATGATGCGGCTACTACGCCATTCAGGGCAGTAAGTATTACCAGCGCGCTGCCCCGTAGTATGTATGGAGATAATGAATCATTAGCTATCAATAATTTGCAGGAATTTGCGATTCAGATGCGGGGAAACCCATTGGCATCTAACCTGGCATCAAAATCATTTGAGCAATTGTATGATCAAACAACCAGTGATATTTTAAATAAAACCGGGAAAGAGAGTTTTGATGCTATGAAGATGCTGGATGTAAATAATCTCAAAAAATACCAGCCGGCTCCTGGAGTAGTTTACCCGAATACGGCGATAGGCGGCTCATTGAAACAGATTGCTACCTTAATTAAAATGGATGTAGGTATGGAAGTGGCATTTGCGGAAAGTGGCGGATGGGATACACATTTTAACCAGGGATCCGCAAATGGAGCATTGGCCCGCAACCTGAAAGATTTTAGTGATAGTATTGCGGTTTTCTGGAAAGATCTGGAAGCTTATCAGGATGATGTAACCATAATGACCATGACTGAATTTGGAAGAACGGCTCACCAGAATGGAACCGGTGGCACTGATCATGGAAGAGCGAGCTGTTTATTTGTATTAGGTAATGATGTAAAAGGAGGCAAAGTGTATAATAATATCAAGACACTAAATAAAGAAGATCTGGAAGATGGAAGAGACCTTCCGGTAAGTACCGATTTCCGTTCAGTATTTAGTGCGGTTGCGAATGGTCATTTACATATCAATGACAATAAACAATTGTTTCCTCAATGGGATGGAAATTCATTGTCATTGATGAAAACAGTATAATGGGAATTAGTGTCACTAAGCTTTAGGGCTTTTAACGACTAATCGAGAAGCCAAAAAGCGGAATTGAAAAAGAAGGATTAATTAATTAGCATTCGAAAATCCCTTTTTTTATCATATTTAATACGATAAAACATATCATAATCCGGACCTGCCATACTTTCTTTATAATAGTTCTCATAATAAGTATTAGTCATTAAATCTAATTGAAACGCATACATTGAATGTAAGCCAAACATTGTCATTACGTTTTTCTTCATTTCTTCCGTATACCTAAGATTGCTTATGGAAAAATGACTGAAATCTTCCGCCTTATATTTAGCTAGCACTTCATTTTTTACTTTTTTGTCATCAATCCAAACGCCATATTTAGCGGTATCTTTAAAAGATTCGAATTGCTTTTCAGTTGGAATGGCTTTTTTGAAAGGGGGAATCTTTTTCGTAAATATTACTTTGGCTTCATCTCTTTGATTCTGGTTCATTTGTTTATAGATGATTTCTAGCCTGTTTCTTTCTGTGGTTGTCACATGGCCAATAATCTCTGTCCCATTTTTTGTTTTGGTCATATTCTTTTTAATGATGACTTCATATTCATTTAATAATTCTTTTGAAGCACCATCTTTAGTAGCAGGCAAATTTATCCCCAATACTTTACTAGTGCTTGGGTTTTCCTGAGCTGATATTATTTTGAGCTAAAAACAAGAACAGCCAATACAAGAAATGGCAACAATACGATTTTCTTTACCAGTATACGTGACTGGTTCATTTCTTTTGTCATCATAACTAATCTTTTTTTGGTTATGGAAAAATTGAAAGGGCTAGCAAGTTGAAAATGACCGGGTTGAGATAGCTTGTCTAAAAGTAGGTTCTGATACGCGGAAACATCAGGATGAGTAGTAAGCACAGCATCATCGGCTAAAAATTCATGATTTAACTGAATGGCTCTTTTGTAGAGAATAAGTAAAGAATTGAACCAGAAAATGATTTGCAGCAATTCGAGGAAAATGATATCAAAGGAATGCCTTTGCTTTACATGGGCTAATTCATGTGTTAAGATATCTTTTTCAATTGATAGATTAGTATAGTCTTCCTCATTGATAAAAATATTTTTCAAAAAAGTATGACTTACTATATTCTCTTTCAGCAAAATCAATCTGGCACCATCCAAAATAACTGAACGGTTTTTTGAAGCTGTTAGTGATAGCTTGTACAGATTTCTTACAAAGCGTACTAATAAAACAGCAGCTATCAGGCAATACAGGATGGGTAAAAAAGGTATTGGATTAGCCCGGCTATTATTTATAGGCACTGGCGAAATGGCTGAATGTTCGGTATGGATATTTTCCAGTGTTGTAAAATAAGTTACCGGTATTTCGGTCAATACAGGTATCTGTTTGATAATTGTGATCAATGGAATAATTAATGAAAACAGTATGCTGCCTAAAAGATAGAAGCGGTTGAACTGGTGCATTTTTTCTTTTTCAAGAAAAAACAGGTACACTAATAACAGTATACCCATGCAAAGAGTCGATTTCAGAAGATAAGCTAGCATTTTTTCTTTTTTTCAATTTCATTGTCAATGATCTTACGCAATTCCTTTAATTCTGAGGCGCTGAGATTACTGGTTTTTGTAAAAAAAGAGGCAAATTGAAGTACGGAATCATTAAAACTATTTTTTATCATTCCCTTCATTTGCTTAGAAAAATAATCTGATTTCTTTACCATAGGATGGTATTCCCTTGAATTTCCATAAAGCTTATACCCAACAAAACCTTTATCTGTCATTCTTTTTAATAAAGTGGCCACAGTAGTTGCAGCTGGCTTGGGATCCGGGAACGCATCAATCAAATCCTTCAGAAAGGCTTTTTCCTGATTCCAGAGGTATTCCATCAATTGTTCTTCTGTTTTAGAAAGGGGCATGTTCTATGTTTTGTGAGTATGCTCTACAAATGTAGAATAAAGAGTGAAAAAAGCAAATAAATTTCATTTTTATTTTGTGAGAATTTGTTTTGGGTACCATGAAAGGGTTCTATTTCCAGTTCATATACTACTGAAATCAGCGGGTAGCACTATAAAGAGGTGCCAATAAAGAAAAAGCCCCCGAGAGGGGGCTTTTATTACAATTTTCCTGTTTTAATCTCATCCACTACTCCCGGATCCAATAAAGTACTGGTATCACCCAGGTTCTCCGTTTCGCCTTCTGCAATCTTGCGCAATATTCTTCGCATGATTTTACCACTTCTGGTTTTGGGAAGTCCGCTTACAAACTGTATTTTATCCGGTTTAGCAATAGCACCAATAATCCGGGTTACGGTTTGCAGCAAATCTTTTCTGATCAACTCAGCGGTACCATGCGTGTTTTGTCCATGTGAACCTTGATAAATCACATAGGCATAAATACCCTGTCCTTTTACCTCATGCGGATAACCCACAACAGCGCTTTCTACCACACCAGCATGCATATTAATGGCATTCTCCACTTCGGCAGTTCCAATCCGGTGACCGCTTACATTCAATACATCATCTACCCTGCCTGTAATCCGGTAAAATCCTTCTTTATCCCGCAAAGCACCATCACCTGTGAAATACATGTTTTCGTAAGTAGCAAAATAATTGGTACGACATCTTTCATGATCACCATAGGTTGTGCGTAAGATACCTGGCCAGGGTGCTTTGATACACAAATTACCCGATATCGTTTCATCCCCTTCTGCAATGATTTCTTTTCCATTCTCATCCACCAATACCATTTGTAAACCCGGCATCGGTAAAGTTGCCCAACTGGCTTTAGCAGGCGTAATTCCTGCCAGGTTACTGATTAAACATCCACCGGTTTCTGTTTGCCACCAGGTATCAACAATCGGACAGCGATTCTTGCCCACATGCTCATCATACCAATGCCAGGCTTCTTCATTAATCGGCTCACCTACTGTTCCCAATACCTGTAATGAAGATAAATTTTTGCCTTGTAAAGGTCCCGTTCCAAAACCCATTAGGCTTCTGATAGCTGTAGGAGCAGTATAAAAAATATTTACTTTGAATTTGTCAATAATATCCCAGAATCTTCCTGCATCGGGCCAGGTAGGAACACCTTCAAAAATCATGGTAGTAGCGCCGGCACTAAGCGGACCATATACGATATAGGTATGACCGGTAATCCAGCCAATATCTGCTGTACAAAAATGTACCTGTCCGGGTTGATATTGAAATACATTTACAAAAGTATAATTGGCATACACCATATAGCCTCCACAGGTATGGACCACACCTTTGGGTTTACCCGTAGATCCAGAAGTATATAAAATGAATAAGGGATCCTCTGCATCCATTTCTTCTGCCTCAATAAAATTCAGGCCTTTTTCTTCTACCTGTTTCATTTCCTCTTCCCACCATACATCTCTTCCTTTGATCATGGATACCGGAGTGCGGGTTCTTGTACAAACAATTACTTTTTTCACTGTTCTGTTTCCGATCAATGCATCATCTATTACACTTTTTAAAGGAATATCTTTTGCACCACGATAAGCGCCATCGCAGGTAATGATAAATTCTGCCTGAGCATCATACAATCTATCGGCAATACTCTGCGCAGAAAAACCACCAAATACCACACTATGAATGGCGCCGATTCTTGCGCATGCAAGTACCGCAATGGCCAACTCTGGTATCATGCCCATATATAAACAAACCCTGTCTCCTTTTTTAACCCCATTGTTTTTAAGTACATGGGAGAACTGACAAACTTTCTCCAGTAACTTTTTATAGGTTAATATGCGATGGTGTTCATCTGTTGCATTGGGCTCCCAGATAATCGCAGGCTCGTCGCCAAGTTTAGCGATATGCCTGTCCAGACAATTTTCTGTAATATTCAGCTTACCCCCTTTGAACCATTCTATTTTAGGCTCGATAAAATTCCACTCAAGCGCAGTATCCCATTTTTTTCTCCACTGAAAATGACCGGCAATATCTGCCCAGAAACCGGCAGGATCTTCGATGCTTTTTTTGTACACTTCTTTGTAATGATCGTAGCTTTTGATCTGATAGGGATATGACATATCAATCGTTGTTTGAAGGTTATAAAGATATGTGATTTTGCTTTGGCTGTTTAACCTTAATCATTGGTTTTTAGCAAATTATCTCTGCGAAACCTCCATTATCTCCCGTTCTGTTTTAGAGAATTGCTATTTTGGATGATTTTTTTCACCGCAAAGAATGGGAGGGAAGGGAGTTTGCGCAGAGGGGGATAAAGTGCTTGGTGAAATGAATGGTTTGATGTAAGTTGACAGCAGATTTATGCTATATGAAAGAAACAAAAGGAATCTGGAAGATTATTGGTGCCTCCTCACTGGGTACATTAATTGAGTGGTATGATTTTTATCTTTTTGGTAGTTTGGCTACGGTGCTGGCCAACCAGTTTTTTCCGAAAACCAATCCTACTGCAGCCCTGCTATCTACTCTTGCTACTTTTGCAGCCGGTTTTATTGTACGACCATTTGGTGCGCTTGTATTTGGTCGACTAGGTGATTTGATAGGAAGAAAATACACGTTTCTATTAACCCTGATCTTAATGGGCGGCTCAACATTTGCCATTGGATTGGTACCCAATTATGATACCATTGGTTTTGCTGCCCCGATCATTGTATTATTGCTGAGATTGGTGCAGGGACTGGCTTTAGGAGGAGAATATGGCGGAGCAGCGACTTATGTGGCAGAACATGCACCAATTCATCGAAGAGGGTATTTTACTTCCTGGATACAAACGACAGCTACTTTAGGATTATTTGTTTCATTAGGGGTGATATTGATTACTAGGCATGCACTGGATCCAGATTTGACCAAATCCATTGCTAAGTTTAATGATTATGGCTGGCGGATTCCTTTTATTGCATCGATTGCACTGGTGGTGATCTCAATTTATATCAGGCTTAAGATGAAGGAGTCGCCATTATTTGAAAAACTAAAAACAGCTGGCACTACTTCTGTAAATCCTTTAAAAGAAAGTTTCGGTCATAAGATCAACCTGAAAATGGTATTGCTGGCATTGTTTGGCGCCACGATGGGACAGGGGGTGGTTTGGTATACCGGACAATTCTACGCACAATCATTTATCGAAAATGTATGTAAGGTAGATTTTGACCAATCACGAACCATACTCATCTGGGCCATTTTAGCAGCCACTCCTTTTTTTGTGGTATTTGGAAGCCTGAGTGATCGTATCGGACGAAAATGGATCATGCTGGCAGGAATGTTACTGGCCATTGTTAGCTACCGGTATTTATTTAATGAGTTGCTAGTATTAAGTGATGTTGGTAATAAAATGGAGCTGGTTTATCTCAAGCAAATCAAAAAAACGCATACCCCCATTGCTCATACAACCGATACACTCCGCACAGTTACCAATAAACATTTTTTTGATGATGGAGCCATGGTTGTAGAAACGATCAAGGATACAGCTTTCTCAACGATTGGTAAAACCACCATAAAGCCGGATATAAAAATGTATAAGATACTGGATACAACCGCTTACTGGAAAATGGTATTCTTTGTATTTATTATGATATTGTATGTAACCATGGTATATGGACCGATTGCTGCATTCCTTGTGGAACTGTTTCCAACACGGATACGGTATACTTCCATGTCCCTGCCATATCATATTGGCAATGGCGTATTTGGCGGATTAACACCGTTTATTGCTACCTTATTAACTACCATTTATACCAATGATAAACTGGTTGGATTATTATATCCGATTATTATTGCAACGGTTAGTCTCGTGATTGGCGCCTTATATATCAAGAATAAAATTGACCCGCAAATTGATTAAATAAATAGTTGTTTGATGGAAACACCAACAGCAAAAATCATAACTATGAATCAACTCAAAAGACTGGCCGGAATTATCTGGATGGTGTTAGGACCATTAGCTATTTTTTACCTGGTAAAAACTGCTGCAGGCGAGATCAGTAAAAAGCCGATTATCGATACCTGGGTGCAGTGGGG
>CAIYKV010000106.1 GCA_903926855.1 uncultured Bacteroidota bacterium
ATGAAAAAGATACTGGCCTCTCTACTAATACTTACCCTCTCCTGCTTGTCTTCGAGCGCACAAGCACCGGAAGACGCATTGAGAACCGCATGGTTTACACAAAATGGTACGGCCCGGGTGATGGGTACGGGAGGCGTAATGGCTTCATTGGGAGGAGATATCACAGCAAATCATATTAACCCTGCCGGCATTGGCTTGTTTAAAACCAATGAGCTTGTTTTTTCCCCGGGTTTTTCATTCAACAATAATAAATTCAATTTTAGGGGTACTGATACCAGCAGTAATAAAAATAATTTTAACTATGGCACATCCGGGATTATCCTGGGGTTCCAAAACACCAGTGGGAATAGCAAATGGACAAGTAGTGCCTTAGCAATATCTGTAAATGAATTAGCCAATTATAATAACCATGTTCAATTTACCGGATTTAATAATTTTAGCTCCTTCACTGAACAATATCTTGAGGAACTTACCCGCGACAGAGCAGACACAAATGCCGCACTCAGCAACTATATTTTTGGGTCATCCCTTGCTTTCAGAACTTTTCTGATAGATACAACCAGTGGTCCGGGTGGAGTGGTTACCGGTTTTCAGAGTTTTGTACCCATTTCAACCGGCGTCAATCAGTTTTATGATGCAGTTACCCGTGGAGGTTACCACGAGATAGCGATCGGTCTTGCCGGAAACCTGGAAGACAAGATGTATGTAGGGGGAAGTCTTACCATTCCGGTAGTTAGTTACCAAAGAGATCTTACCTATAGCGAAACAGATGCCAGTTCCAGCACCAGTAATCAATTCAAATCTTTTGAATACAAGGAAACCTTCACTTCCAGTGCCGTAGGCATAGGGTTAAAACTGGGAATGATTTACGCACCACAACCTTCTTTGCGTTTAGGACTCGCCGTTCATTCCCCTCAGTTCCTTGGCTATACAGATCATATCAGTTCATCCATTACTGCCAATACAGAAACCTATGCCGGCATCAAATCTGCCAATAGTAACGACCTGAATGGCGGAAATCCCGGCGAAAGAAAATACACCATGATCACCCCCTGGCGCGCCATCCTAAGCAGTAGTTATGTATTTGGCGTTTCGGAGGACACGAGAATGCAAAAAGGTTTTATCAGTGCCGATCTGGAATATGTAAATTATAGAGGTGCCCGCATGTCGCCCACTTCAGGTGCTTCTCAGGATATCAAAGATTATTATGACCTGCTCAATACCACTATCAAAGGAACCTATAAACCCAATATTAATTTCCGCATGGGTGGAGAATTGAAATTACATACGTTTATGCTTCGCCTGGGTGGTGCTTATTATGGAAGTCCTTATGTTGACGAAACATTACATGCAAGTAAATTCCTGGCTACAGGCGGTATCGGATATCGCGACCATGGTATGTTTATTGATTTGAGTTATGCCTATACTTTTAATAAAGATGTAGTGTTCCCCTATCGCCTGAATGATAAGCCAAACACATTTGCTCAACAGACCGGAAACCTGGGTACCCTGGTATTGAGCTGGGGTTTTAAATTTTAAATGGTAAACAAGAATGCATGGATTGATTGCCAAATGATTTAATGGCCTGGTCCTTTCACAGGCATTCAGATAAACTATCATTTACCCGTTAACGGAATTGACAATTACCCGGAAAGCGTTGATTATTCCCCCATTTCTCTTGCTTACTCTTCGGCAATTTTCCTACAGCCATCTCAGTTCAGCATGAACTCTTTGCACATCTGTTCGCTCCCGGATGATGTTTACTTGTAAATAAATGAATGGAGTAGAATCACCCGGAACCTTGAAACTGTGCAGCCGCAATGAAAATAGTGGAACGAAACCAGTCCAAAAGGCAATTTTCATTGGCACAACACGTTATTTTATGGTAACTGTAAAACGTACACAAGCGAATGGCAAAAAAGAATTTATTAATCTGTTTATTCCTTTCTCCTTTGTTCCTACTCAGCAGCATGGGACAGGTAACCACTTTAAAACAAAAGATTGAACAGATCATCGACTCGAAAAATGCCGGGATTGGTGTTGCGATAGGCGGGCCGGAAGACAGGGATACCATAATTGTGAATGGAGCCACCCATTATCCTATGCAAAGCGTTTATAAATTTCATATAGCCATTGCAGTTTTGGACCAGGTGGATAAAGGAAGATTTACGATTGATCAGAAAATACCCGTAAAAAAATCTGATCTCTTGCCAAAAACCTGGAGTCCGTTAAGAGATAATTACCCTGATGGAAATATAACCCCTCAACTGAAAGAATTGCTTTATTACGCTGTATCCAAAAGCGATAACAATGCCTGTGATATATTGATCCGTTTGCTGGGCGGTACCAAAGAAATCAATAAATATCTGCATGCAATAGGTATCAAAGATGTGTCTATTGCTGCAACCGAAGAAGAATCTGCAAAGAGTTGGGAAGTACAATATACGAACTGGAGCACTCCCTATGCCGCCATTCAATTATTGAGAAAGTTTCATGATAAAACCCTGCTCTCACCAAAAATGCATGATCTGTTGTTTGATCTCATGGTAAATTCTTTGAAGGATGACCGGATCAAAGGATTACTTCCCGAAGGCACACGAGTTGCCCATAAAACCGGCACTTCGGGAACCAACCCACAGAATATTACCACGGCAACCAATGACATTGGAATCATAAACCTGCCTGATGGAAAACATTTTACGATTGCCGTGTTTGTAGCTGATTCCAAATATAATGACAGCGCCAATTCAGCTATTATTGCGAGTATTGCAAAAGCAGCATGGGATTATTATTTAGACAAATCACAATTTGCTGCAAGACAACATTTCGATGTTGCTGCTTCTATTGATTCTTTGCTAAATACCAAAACTAAAAACAAAACTCCTTTTAACGGAACCATCCTGGTTTCACAAAACGGAAGGAAGATTTATTCCAAAGTGTTTGGTTTTTCCGATTTCGAGAAAAAGACTGTTTTACTGCCTAATGACCAGTATGTAATTGGTGCCATCAGCACCCAGGTAACCGCAGTTCTCATTTTACAGGAAGTGGAGAAAGGACATATTCTACTGCAAAAGCCAATACGTACTTATCTGCCTGACCTAAGCGAAAAATGGGCCGATACCGTAACCGTCCATCAATTATTAACCCATACGCATGGTATCGTTGACCTAACCCAGCCACTGGCTTTCAGACCCGGTTATGATTTTCAATATTCTGAACTGGGGTATGATCTGCTGACGAAAATATTGGAAGCTGTAACCAATAAAACTTTTGCAAACCTGTCTGCGGAATTATTTGAAAAATGCAATATGAGAAGCACGTTTCATCCAGATCTGCATAAACATAAGAACCTGGTAAAAAGTTATACGGTGCAACCTGACGGTAAATTATTGGCAGATCCCAAAAGGGAAGACGACTATATGACGACAGGTGGTTTTATCTCCACCGTAAATGATCTGCTTACCTGGAATAATTATTTATATGGGGGTAAATTATTTACCGATAGTAATAACAACAAACTAATGACTACGGGTTATGCCATCATGAAACATCCGGTAATGGGTAAAGTTGACTATGGTTATGGCCTAACCATTTCTACCAAGGATGACTACTTAAAATTTGGACAGACAGGCTTTTTCTCTGGATATGTGTCACTTAATTATTATTTCCCAGCTACCAAAACCACTGTGATTGTACTGTCTAATGTTGCCAGAGATACGGAAAGTCCTACCAGTACTTTTTTAGTACATACCCAGATACTGGATATATTAAAACAAAGTAACCTGATAATAAAAGGAAAATAATTTCATTAGCTTATCCGAACAGGAGATTGCCTGTTAATACATCAGCAGATATACAATGAACGCCCAAATTAAAAACATACAAACTGAGATCCTTTCAGATAATTGGTATATACTCAGGAAGGTCAGCTACGAATATTTAAAAAAAGACGGCACCTGGGAAAAGCAAAGCCGCGAAGCTTACGACCGGGGAAACGGAGCGGCCATACTGTTATATAATACATCGCAGAAAACTGTGATCCTTACCCGCCAATTCCGGCTTCCCAGTTTTATCAATGGCAATCCTTCCGGAATGCTGATAGAAGCCTGTGCAGGTTTGCTGGACAAGGACAACCCTGAGGATTGTATTCGCCGCGAAACAGAAGAAGAAACGGGCTATCAGGTAAAAGATGTACGAAAAATTTTTGAAGCATATATGTCGCCCGGATCTGTTACCGAGATCCTATATTTTTTTGTAGCTGAATATACCCCTTCTATGAAAATTCATGCAGGAGGCGGATTGGAAACGGAACATGAAAATATAGAAGTAATGGAACTCGATTTTGAAAAAGCCTGTTCCATGATAGATATTGGCGAGATTAAGGACGCCAAAACAATTATCCTCTTGCAATATGCCAGAATTCATAAACTTTTATAAGTAAATAGCCTTAATGAAATCTATTCAAAAACCCATACCTCCCTATCCTTCTTTCTATCAGGGATATCTAGATAAAGTTCCAGACGATGGCAAACTCTTGCAACATTTAGAAGATATTATTATCGAAACGGAAACTTTAGTAAAGAATTTATCTCAAGAACAGTTGCTATATAGATATGAACCCGGGAAATGGACTATTAAAGATATTCTTTTACATCTTTCCGATTGCGAACGAGTGATTATCTATCGTGCAA
The DNA here is from genome assembly GCA_903926855.1 of uncultured Bacteroidota bacterium. Taxonomy (GTDB): domain Bacteria; phylum Bacteroidota; class Bacteroidia; order Chitinophagales; family Chitinophagaceae; genus Sediminibacterium. The sequence goes on from CAIYKV010000106.1 coordinate 4,692, forward strand.
TGAGAATTGCACGAGGTGATAAAACCAACCTTCCTGCATTTGATGAAAATCTTTTCGTATTGAATGCCATGGCTGACAACAGAAGCATAGAAAGTTTATTATCTGAACTTCAAACATTTCGCAATGCAAGTATCCATTTTATTCATACACTTACTGATGAATCTTTAGATAAATCAGGCACGGCCAATAATTACCCATTAACGGCAAGATTATTGGTAAACCATCTGTATGGGCATCATAAACATCATTTGCTAATTATGAAAGAAAGATATTTGAGGATGATGTAAATTCCAGGTTCTTTCTTTTAATAAAGAAATTGTCTTTGATATACTGTTGGCACTATACAAAACACCCCAGGCGCTTTATACCTGGGGTGTTTTGTACCATTACTATAATATTTCTATTTCAGATCATCCAGCTTCAATCCCTGATTACATTTCATATCCATTATTTCTATATTTATCTTTAATGGGCCGGTATCAAATAATTGTTTTGCCGGCACTTTTACCCCATTGATTTCCTTATATCCAGTATTGGTGATAATCACCGTAGATTTTACCCCCGCATTATCTTCTGTTCTTACTTCCTTTACCCGCAGTCCGGTTGCCAGATCATAATAGAAATTAAAGACCCTTTCTTTGGGTGATTTGATCTCCACATTATACGCATCTTTCCCTTCTACCGATTCTATCCCTTTCACTGTAAAACTATAGCCTGTTTTTTTCATCAAATACGGCTCAATAAATAAAGCGGCGGCCTCATCTAACTCTTCCTTGTCACCATCTTTCAAAGGTTGTTCCGTTCCCTGCTGCACTACAACGTGGAGATCATTCTTTACCAATTAACAAAACACTTTAAGTCCATGGCCTTAATGATAGCCGGAGGTATAGTGGCTCACCCCGGTTGCAAGATCGGCTCTTCTTGCACGTCACAAACAATAACGTTAAAAACAGATATATAACATAAATATAACAGTTCGGGTTCGATCCCCACTATATTTTAATATCAAATATAACATTTATAATTTTAACTAAACAAATACATGCTAATAAACTACGATATTAACTCCTCTGCCAACTGACTTCTCATCTTCAAACCATATTCGAAGCGCCATAGCAATAATGAACATCAACAGATTGATAACATGATTTATAAGGTTGCTCCATCTTCAATCCCAAAGTTTCAACTTGTATTCAATGAAATGTAAGCTCCTCGTAGTATTTCAATATTTAATATATTTGTATATTGTACTTTCGCTTCTAACGACATATTGTAACTCGATGAAACACATTCTCTCTCATCAGGCAATCTTGCTTTAGGATTCAGTGGAACTCCAAAGCTTCACAAAGAGGTAAGACAAGCCATAGCTGACATGAGCTGTTGGAAGACTTGTGATTGAGTTGACTTGTAAGTGATGTTGATGGTCCATGTGATTATCTATATATTACTAACTCAGTATTAACTCGATATCCGTAATGTCCGCACTCGACCCAGGAACCAAGATGCTGTGCCCGCGAGTGGCCTATAGAATAGGTCTCTGCTTGTGACTCTGGGATATCCCTCATTAGGAAGTAAGTGAATACCTGGCACCTTTGTAGTATAGAACTAATCCAATCGTCTGCAACATAGGTATGATTGAGAAAGTACCACCTTCAACTGATCCAGAGTATCAGCAGCTGACAGAGACTAGCCCTGGACTTATAGACCAAGCGAAAGGGGCTTCTGATACGTGCATTGGCACTGCTCCATCTCGGGTAAGGGCTAATAGGGTACTGCTATGATGACTGCTAAGTTAGTGAACCATGAACATTGCCACAGAGGATGCAGAGGACCTTCCCAGAGCGCGGGAGCAACATCACCGCCTAAGCTGAATGGCATTGGAGGACGGATGTGCGAAGAGGGTCCACTCGTCGTGTATACTTCTCTGTGATTCTTGTTGTATGACGTTCTACCTCCTAGACACTCCTGAACATTATGATACATTGTGATGGGTGTACGAGATGATGTCTGGTGCCCACCCAGGGAAGCAGACAAAGCTGGTCGAGATGTAGTGTTAGATAGTGTATCTGGTCATGTGTATACTGGACGAATAACGCGATAAAGCTCCTTGTCTTTGGCTCCACTAGTAAGGCTAGGAAATGACTTGGCTCCGCTAGTTAGGCTAGGAAATGAGAACCTCAGTTACGCCTTGGGTAGTTGAGCGATCACTAGGAATACTTGCTGCACA